>DASSYY010000135.1:0-2773 GCA_035703025.1 Gemmatimonadales bacterium
CCCACCCCGGCGGCGGCAAGGTAGAGCGAGAGCGGCGAGCCCAATCCGCCCGCCCCGATGGTCAGCACCCGCGCGGCCTTGAGTTTCCGCTGGCCCTCCACGCCGACTTCGGGCAGCAGCAGGTGGCGCGAGTACCGGAGCACCTCCGCGTGGGACAGCTTGGGCAGCGCCGTCTCGGTCGCCGGGCTCCCGCCCGCGATGCTCGGCACGATCGTGAGCACGTCGCCCTCGGCCACGGGCGTGGCGGTGGACGCGAGCTGCCGAATGTCGGTGTCGTTGAGATATAGGTTCACGAACGTGCGGAGCCGCCCGTCGTCCTGGACCAAGTGGCGTTTGAGGCCCGTGTGCGCGGAGAGCAGCTGGTCGAGCACCTGGCCGACGGTGGCGCCGCCGACGTCGACGGCGTCGCGCCCGCCGGTGAAGCTCCGGAGCGGAGTCGGAATGGAAACGGTCACGGACATCGTCATACCTCGCTGAGAACGTCGAGGGACTCGGGATGCATGAGGGGGCGCTCGTCGTCCAGCACCCAGCTCGTCAGGTCGGCGCCCTGCCCACGGTCGATACGCACGATCAGATAACTGTACCACGGCCACGCGTGCTCGGTATCGAACGCCGACGGCCGGGCGGGGTGATCCGGATGCGAGTGATAGTAGCCCACGATCTCCTGTCCCGCCTCCTGCACTTCCCGCTCGATCCGACGCAGGTCCTCGGGCGCGATGAGATAGCGGTGGGGGTCGTCGGTCCGGCGGTTTTCGGCGGGCCAGAGCCGGAGCACGTCCTTCGCCGCCCCTGTCGCGGCGCCCGGCCCCGGATCGCTCGCGGCTCGGCCAATCAGCGCGCCGCAGCACTCCGCCGGATAGGCGGCTTCGCCATGGCGCCGGATCTCGTCGGCGAGCGCGCCCGGCAGTCGGAGCGTCATGCGCCCTCCCAGCGATGGGGCTCGCTCAGATAGCGGGCGCCGGTGTCACACCCAATGGCCACCACGAACGCAGCAGGCTCCCGGCGCACGATCTCGACCGCTGCCGCCACCGCCGCGCCTGCCGACCAGCCCACCAGGTATCCGGCGCTCCGAGCCAGCCACCGGGCGTGGGCGTCGGCCCGCTCGGTCGCGATCTCCGCGACGACGTCGGGCACCCGCGGATCGTACAGCGCCGGCGGTTGACTGGTCGTCGCGAGGTGCTTGAGACCCTCGAGCCCGTGATAGGGAGAGTCGGGCTGCACGCCCACCAGCGTGATGCCGGGATTCCGCTCCTTCAGGTAACCGCCGGTGCCCATCATGGTTCCCGTCGTTCCCATGGCAGCCACGAAGTGGGTGATCCGGCCGGCGGTCTGCGACCAGAGCTCCGGGCCGGTCGTCTCGCGGTGGGCCGCCGGGTTGGCCGGATTGCTGTACTGGTCGGCATAGTAGTACCGGTCGGGCATGGCCTCCGCGAGCTCCCGGGCCTTCCGCGCCGCGCCTTCGGTGCCCTCCATCCGGTCGGTGACGACGACCTCCGCACCGTAGACCTCGAGCAGCGCCCGCCGCTCGGGGCTGGCGTTACCCGGCAGGCAGATGGTGACGTCGATGCCCGCCGCCGCGCCGAGCATCGCGTAGGCGATGCCGGTGTTGCCGCTGGACGCGTCGAGCAGCCGCCGCCCGGGTACCAGCCCGCGGCGCACGGCGTCGCGCAGGATGCTCCGGGCCGCGCGGTCCTTGACGCTGCCGCCGGGATTCATCCACTCCGCCTTGAGCCAGAACCGGCCCGCGCCGTCGGGCAGCTCCACCGGCAGGAGGGGGGTGTCGCCCACCGCCTGCCACAGCGCCGGCTCGCGCACCAGCCATCGCTCCCGCACTGCCGTCATCCGAACTCCTCTTCAGAATCCCCAAAGCAAAAAACCCGACCGGCGGGTCGGGTTGCACGCATCGACGCGACGCGGCTAACTCGCGGACGAAATCCCGACCAGCTCCTGGACGTGGGGTTCCTGCTTCATCAGGTCGGCGAGCGAGATGCTCGCAAGCAAGTCGTCGACGCGCTGCTGCAGCGCGTGCCAGACAGGCCGGATGCTGCAGGTGCTGTCCGGGCTACATCGCGCGGCGTCGACCGGGTGGGAGTCGCAGTTGACTTCGAAGGTCTGGTGCTCGGAGGCGTTCATGACGTCGCGGACCGAGATGGTCGACGGCTCCTTGGCGAGGAAGTACCCACCCTTGGCACCCCGCACGCTCTCCACGAGGCCGGCCCGGCGCAGGCGCAGCAGGATCTGCTCGACGTAGTCGGCCGGCAGCCGCTCGATGTCGGCCAACTCCCGCGCAGCCACCGGGCCCGCACCCGTTCGGCCCCGGCGGGCCAGGTGGATGGAGATGATCAAGCTGTATTCGGTCCAGGTGGTTACGCGCATACGGCTCAATATGCGTGGGGGACGGTCGGGTTTCAATGGCTTGGCGGCGGGGCGGCCCTGGCAGACGGGCTTCGAGGTCCACGGCTCCGGCGGGGGCGGCGCTCGCGGCGGTCGCTGCAGTAACCGCTGCTTTCGCGTGGTGGGTTCGGTGGGCTCGGGCGGTTACTGACGCTCCCTCTGCGACCCCCACCGGCCCTGGGCCCGCACCCGCCGGGGGGGCGGGTGCGGGGCGCGCGGCAGCGCCGCGGCGCGATACAGAAAGGGCGCACGGCCTCGGAAGGGATGGACTGGGGCGGGTGAGCGTCGGAGCGGGCTCGCACGTGCTCGTGCGAGCGGGAAGTTCGGTGGGCATGCGTCGAGATGTCTGGTCGCTGTTTGGGATCGGCGGGCGCAGGCG
>DASSYY010000206.1:0-11366 GCA_035703025.1 Gemmatimonadales bacterium
GCGCTCTCCTCCGTCGAGCCGCACACGCTCACGCATGCGAGGATCGGCTGCCGGCGGCGCGCCAGCTCGCGCACCCGCTCCCAGAGCGCGTCGGGATCCATCCGGAAGCGGCTGTCCAGCGGCACGTACGCGAGCTGATTCGAGCCGATGCCGAGCGCGCGAACGATCTTGTCCCACGAATAGTGCGCCGTCGCCGCCACGAGCACCACGCCCGCGGGCAGCGGATCCCCATACTCGAACGCGAGGCGGCGGGAATACTCCTGATAGCCGATCGTGGCCAGCGAATGGTTGGCCAGCGCGAGCCGGACGTCCGGACGGGGCGCGGCGCGCCAGAGCGCGTCCCACAGGTCCAGCGTCGCCGCCGTCGAGAGGTTGAGCAGGTCCCAGAGCGGGAGGGAGCCGAGCTCCGCGCTCGAGCCGTCGGCCCGGGTGGTGGGGAGGGTCAGCCCCAGCTCGGTCGCGGCCGCCGCGGCCGCGACCGGGAGATAGCGCACGCTCCGGGCGAGCCAGAGCGCCTCGAAGTTGGCGATCGTCCCACCCGAGGTGAGATGGCCCCAGGCGGTCGCGGGATCGTACCCGATCATCCCGGCCAGCTGGCCCGCCGCCTCCAGCTCCAGGCGGGTGGTGACCGGGGAGATCTCGGCGGCGACGTTGTTCGGGTTGTACAGCATCGTCGCGAAGTAGCCCACCTGCGCGGCGATCGTCTGCTCGCCGATCATGTGGCCCTTGTAGCGCCCGCTGAAGATCGGCACGTCGCGCTTGAGCTCGGCCAGGAGGCCCAGCAGCTCCTGGGTCAGCCTCGACACCGCCTCCTCGTACCCCGGCTGGCGCTTGTCGGTCTCGCGGATGGTGAAGCCGTCCTCGGGATGGTAGTTGCGCCGCCAGAACACATGGTCCCGGAGCGCCTCCACCATCAGGCGCTCCAGCAGGTCGGCATTCTCGGCCCGGGGGCCGAGAAACCACGCCTTCAGCGCTTCACCGGATGCCGATCCCATGGGCGGGCCTAGTTCCGATTCCGCACGCGCATGCCGTGCTCCTGGAGTGAGGGGTCGCGGGGAAGATCCATGGCGCCGGCTGAAGACGGTCTGAAGGCGGGCAGAAGATCGGCTTAGCCGGGCCGGCGCCGGCCCGTCTGAAGAATGCTTCATGTCGCGCCTCAGGATTCGTTCATACGGCGCTCTCTACCTTGAGCGGTCAGTGGGGGACGTGGTGGGCCGCGGGCACGCCGTGCCCGCCGGCGCCGATCAGTCCCGACCTTGCCGCGATGCTCCAGAGCCCCACGGCCAGGATGGCTACTGCCAGGACCCGGCGGGCAGCCAGGCTCGCCGGCGTGGCGCGGCGGAGGCCGAGGGCGACGGTCGACAGTAGCGGCATGGTGCCGGCGCCGAAGGCGGCCATCGCCAGCGCCCCGGGAAGCGGGGCCGCGAGGGTGACGGGCAGGCTCAGGGCGGCATAGACGAGCCCGCACGGCAGGAAGCCGTTCACCACGCCGAAGACGTACCGGGCGCCGGCGCCGCGCCCCTCGCGCAGCAGCGATCCGCTCCGCGCCAGCGCCGGGAAGATGGCCCGCGGCTCGGGCGCCAGGCCGGCCAGGCCGGCCGCGAACCAGGCCAGGAAGAGGGCGGCGAAGAGCGCGGGCAGCCAGGGCGGGCCGGGGAGTAGGGCACCCGTGGCGCCCGCCACCGCGCCGAGCAGGGCGTAGGCAGTGAGGCGTCCCGCGTGCCACGCCGTGAGCCCCGTGGCGGAGCGGGCGCAGGCGGACGCGAACGGGCCGCACATCAGCGCGCAGTGGGGGCTGCCGGCCAGCCCCGCGACGAAGGCACCCAGCAACAGCGGAGCATCCATGGAAGCGTCGAGTCTCGGTCTCGGGGATCCTGGCGAGCTGAAGTTTACCATCCCGGCAGGGAGCGGCCCATCCGCCTACGACGATGATGTCGTGCGCCTGTTCCTCGGCGCCACCGTCCTCTGGGCCGTGGTGGGCATGCTCGTCGGGGTGACCATCGCCCTCCAGCTCGCCTGGTGGCCCGCGAACCTGGGGCTGCCCTACACCACGTTCGGCCGGCTGCGCCCGCTGCACACGAACGCCGTGATCTTCGCGTTCGGCGGCAACATCTGCTTCACCGGCATCTACTACTCCATGCAGCGGCTGCTCAAGACGCCGATGTGGAGCCGGGCGCTCTCGCGATTCCACTTCTGGGGCTGGCAGGCCATCATCGTCGCGGCCGCCATCACCCTGCCCCTGGGCCTCACCCAGTCCAAGGAATACGCCGAGCTGATCTGGCCGATCGACCTGGCCATCGCGGTGGTGTGGGTGGCGTTCGCCGTCAACTTCTTCGGCACCATCGCGGTCCGGAAGGTGGCGCACCTCTACGTCGCCATCTGGTTCTACATGTCGTTCGTGCTCACCATCCCGGTGCTGCACATCGTGAACAGCCTCGCGATCCCCGCGACGCTGACTCGGTCCTATCCGGTCTACGCCGGCCTCACCGACGGCCTGGTGCAGTGGTGGTACGGGCACAACGCCGTGGGTTTCTTCCTGACGACGCCGTTCCTGGGTCTCATGTACTACTTCCTGCCCCGGATCGCCGAGCGGCCGGTCTACAGCTACCGGCTCTCGATCGTGCACTTCTGGGCGCTGGTCTTCCTCTACATCTGGGCCGGCCCGCACCACCTGCTCTACTCGGCGCTGCCCGACTGGGCCCAGACCCTCGGCATGGTCTTCAGCATCATGCTGCTGGCCCCGAGCTGGGGCGGCATGCTCAACGGCCTGCTGACGCTCCGCGGGGCGTGGGACCGCGTCCGCACCGACCCGATCCTCAAGTTCCTCGTGGTGGCCGTGAGCTTCTACGGCATGAGCACCTTCGAGGGGCCGATGATGTCCATCCGCGCGGTGAACGGGCTGGCCCACTACACCAACTGGGTCATCGGCCACGTGCACAGCGGCGCACTCGGCTGGGTCGGGATGATCTCGTTCGGCATCATCTACTGGCTGATTCCGCGGCTGTGGAGCCGGCCGCTGGCGTATCCCGGCTGGCCCATCGTCCACTTCTGGCTCGCGACCATCGGCATCGTGCTCTACACCGTCTCGATGTGGGCCGCCGGGCTCACCGAGGGGCTGATGTGGCGCGCCGTCGACGCGGGCGGCCAGCTCAAGTATCCGATCTTCGTGGACATCGTGCACCAGCTCAACCCGTTCTACTGGATGCGGCTGGTCGGCGGGACGATGTACCTGATCGGCGCGGTGATGCTGGGCTGGAACTTCCTCCGGACCGTCCGGAGCAAGGCGACCGTCACGACGGGGGCCGCGCCTGCGGTCGCCGCGGCGAGCTGAGGGAGCGCGAGCGATGAGCCAGGGTACCGAGGGCAAGGAGAGCTTCCACCGCTTCCTCGAGGGCAAGGGCGTGTGGTTCGCGGTGCTCACCACGGTCGCCATCTCGATCGGCGGCCTGGTGGAGATCGTCCCGATGTTCACGGTCAAGCTCGGGCCCGAGGCACTGCCCGGGGTGACGGCCTACACGCCGCTGGAGATCGCCGGGCGCGACATCTACATCCGCGAGGGCTGCTACACCTGCCACTCGCAGATGGTGCGGCCGATGCGGGCCGAGATCCTGCGCTACGGCGAATGGACCCGCGCCGGCGAGTACGCCTACGACCATCCGTTCCTGCTCGGCTCCCGCCGGATCGGGCCGGACATCCAGCGGGTCGGCGGCAAGTACCCCGACGCGTGGCACTACGAGCACATGCGCGATCCGCGCAGCACGTCGCCGGGCAGCCTCATGCCGACCTACCGCTGGCTGCTGCACCAGAGCTACGACACCGCCGACGTGGTCGCGTCGCTCCGGGCGCTCCGGAAGGTCGGCCTGCCGTACACCGATGCCGACCTCGCCGGCGCCCCGGCCGCCATGCGGGCGCAGGGCGAGGCGATCGTCGGCCGGCTCGCGACGGGCGGCATCACCACCACACCGGACAAGGAGATCATCGCCGTGATCGCGTACCTCCAGCGTCTCGGCCGCGACGGGCGGGCGGCCATCCCGCCGGAGCCCGCGCCGGCCGCCACCGCGGTGAGGACCCGATGAACACCGCCTTCAGGGCCGCGGCGGAGACCGCCCAGCTCGGCTGGATCATGGGCGTGATGACCGCGCTGTTCCTCGTGTGCTTCGTGGGCTGGACCTGGTGGGCGTTCGCCAGGCGCAACAAGGCGTACATGGACGAGGCGGGACGCATGCCTCTCAGCGACGGGGACGACCGGTGAGCGAATCACGCGAGCGGAATCAGGTGCTGGGTCACGCCAGCGAGTCGGACGGGATCGAGGAGTACGACAACCCGCTGCCCGACTGGTGGCTCGGCCTGTTCGTCGGCTGCATCGTCTGGGCGTTCGCCTACACCGCCCACTATCACTTCATCGCCCATCGCTCCCAGGTGAAGTCGCTCGCGGCGGAGATGGCGGCCGCGCGGCTGCGCTGGCCCGACGCGGGCCGGGCCGCCACCGTGGTGTTCTCGAAGGAGAACGTCGAGCGGGGCGAGGCGATCTACAAGGCCAACTGCACCGGCTGCCACGGCGATCAGCTCGAGGGCAAGATCGGGCCGAGCCTGGTGGACAGCACCTGGATCCACGGGGGTACGGCCGCCGAGGTGGTGCAGACGATCACCGCCGGCGTGCCGGCCAAGGGCATGATCACCTGGGGGCCGATCCTCGGCCCCGAGAAGATCGGCGAGGTCGCGGCCTACGTCCTCCAGCGCAATCACGCCGCGCTCGGCATCGCCGAGCCCGAGGCGGACGAGCACGACGACAAGGCGAAGGCGCACTGACGTGATCGGCTTCTCCGGGACCCGCAAGTGGGTCTACCCGATGTCGGTGACCGGGCGGTTCCAGCGGCTCCGCCGCTGGACCTTCCTGGCGCTCTACATCGTGCTGTTCGTGCCGCCGTGGATCACCATCGCGGGGCACCCGATGCTGCGGCTCGACCTGGAGAGCCGGGAGCTGTTCGCCTTCGGCGCGATCTTCACGGCGTCGGACACGATCCTGCTGCTCCTGGTGCTGCTGTTCCTGGCGTTCGCGCTGTTCTTCTTCACCTCGCTGTTCGGCCGGCTCTGGTGCGGCTACGCCTGCCCGCAGACGGTGTTCCTCGAGGCCTGGATCCGGCCCATCGAGGAGTGGATCGAGGGCACCTGGGTCCGCCGCCAGCGGCGGGACCAGGGGCCGTGGACGCTCGACAAGGCCTGGCGCAAGGCGGCCAAGTGGGGCGTGTTCGCGCTCGTGTCGGTGCTGGCCGCCATGGCGTTCATGAGCTATTTCGCCGGGGCGCCCGAGCTCTGGACCGGCCGCGCCGGCCCGGTGGAGTACGCCCTGGTCGGGATCTTCGCCGCCGGCTGGTTCCTCGACTTCGCCTGGTTCCGGGAGCAGTTCTGCACCTACCTCTGCCCCTACGCGCGGTTCCAGAGCGCCCTCACCGACGACCAGACCCTCAACATCATGTACGACCCCGCGCGGGGCGAGCCGCGCGGCGGACCGGCGGCGCGCCAGGAGGGGCACTGCATCGAGTGCAACAAGTGCGTGGCCGTCTGCCCGGCCGGCATCGACATCCGGGACGGCTACCAGCTCGAGTGCATCGCCTGCGCGCGGTGTGTGGACGCCTGCGAGGACGTGATGGGGCGGCTGGGGCACGAGACCCTGGTGGACTACGGCACCGTCGCGGCGACCCAGGGCCGGGCACCGCACCGCCTGCGTCCCCGCACGGTGGCGTACGCGACCCTGCTCACCGGCATCGCGGCGACATTCGTGGCCATGCTCGTGGGCCGGACCCCGTTCGAGGCCACCGTCAGCCGCGCGCCCGGGTCGCTGTTCACCGTGGACCCGGACGGCTTCGTCCGGAACACGTACATCCTGCGGATCACCAACAACGACCCGGCGGACGCGACGCTCCCGTTCCACGTGAGCGTCGAGGGACTGCAGGGCGCCACCGTCACGACCCAGGACATCCGCCTCGGCTCGACCGAGAGCGCCGCGGTCCCGCTCGTCATCCGGCTGCCGGTGAGGTCGGGGATGCCGCGGACGCTGCCGCTCCGGGTGCGGGTCACCTCGCCGAGCTACGGAGTACGGCTCGATGCCACCTTCAAGTCCGGAGGCGCCCTTGCCGCGGCCGATCCCGACTAAATCGCCCTGGCCCCGCATGATCGTGCTGGGCTTCGTGCTGGTGGTGGCGATCAACGTGCTCTTCATCTACATCGCCGTCAGCGGAGCCGATCCGGTTGTCGCCTCCTACACCTCTGAGCCGCGCTGACGGCGCGGCGGCCGTCGAGGCCGCGCGCGTCCTCCCCGCCGGACGGTGCCCGCACTGCGGCACGGCCGTCGAGGGCGGCGGCGACGCGTTCTGCTGCCGCGGCTGCGAGATCGCCGCGGCCATCATCCGCGGCGCGGGGCTCGAGCGCTATTACCAGGAGCGCCGCGCGTTCGCGCCCCGCCCCGAGCCGGCCGAGCCGGGCTGGGACCGGGTCGCGGTCGAGCCCGGCCCCGACGGCACCGTGCACGTCCGGCTGCAGGTCGACGGGCTGCGCTGCGCCTCGTGCGTCTGGGTGACCGAGCAGGTCCTCCAGCGGACGCCCGGCGTGGCGGAGGCCACCGTGAGCTACGCCACCGGCCGCGCGTCCCTCCGCTGGGACCCGTCGCGCACCGATCTCCCCGCGCTCGCGGGCCGGATCGCGGCGCTGGGCTACCGGCCGCGCGCGCTCGGCTCCGCCGCTGCCGCCGACCACGACCTGCTGGCCCGCACCGCCGTCGCGATCGTCGCCGCCGTCGCCGTGATGGGCACCTACGAGGCGCTCTACGCCGGCTGGTGGTTCGGCGCGATGGACCCCAAGTTCGCCGCGCTGTTCCGCTGGCTCTCGCTCGTCCTCGCGACGCCGGTGGCGCTCTGGAGCGCGGCGCCGTTCTTCGCCGGCGCCTGGAGCGGGATCCGGCATCGCGTCCTGCCGATGGACCTGCCGATCGCGCTCGGCGTCGCGGTCCTCTACGTCCAGGGCGTCGCGGCCACCCTCGGCGCGGGCGAGGGGTACCTCGACTCGCTCACGATGCTGGTGGCGCTGCTCCTGGTGGGCCGGGTGCTCGAGTCGCGCGGGCGCCGGCGCGCCGCGGAAGCGGCCACCGCGCTCGTCGCGACGATCCCCCGCACCGCCCGCCGCGTCGAGGGCGAGCGGCTGGTCACCGTCCCCGTCGAGTCGCTCACCGCGGGCGACCGGATCGACGTCGGCGCGGGCGAGGAGTTCGCGGCCGACGGCGTCGTCACCGACGGCGCGGGCCAGGTGCGGCTCGCGCTCCTCACCGGCGAGGCCGAGCCGGTGGTCGTGGCGCCCGGCGACCGGGTCGCGGCCGGCACGGTGCTGCTCGACGGCGCGCTCACCGTCCGCGTGACCGCCGTGGGGAACGAGACCATCGTCCACGGCATGGCGGCGCAGCTCCACCTGGCCGCCGACCGCGGCCTCGCGCCCAGCGCGGCGGACCGCATCGCCCCCTGGTTCACCGCCGCCACGCTCGTGGCTGCGGCGCTCACCTTCGCCTGGTGGTACGGGGCCGGCCTCGGGGTCGCGCTCGCCCGGACCGTGGCGGTGCTGGTGGTGGCCTGTCCCTGCGCGTTGGCGCTCTCCCAGCCGCTCGCCGGGGCCGCCGGCCTCGGCGCGGCGGCGCGCCGCGGCCTGCTCCTCCGCTCGGCGCAGGCGCTGCTCGATCTCGACCGGGTGGACCTGGTGGCGCTCGACAAGACCGGCACCGTCACGACCGGTACGATGACGGTCGCCTCCGCCGACGACGCGGCGCTTCGGGTCGCCGCCGGGCTCGAGCGCTACAGCAACCACCCCATCGCCCGGGCCATCGTGGCCGAGGCGCGCACCCGGGACATCCCGCTGCCGGCGGGCACCGAAGTGCGGGAGGAGTCCGGCGCCGGCATCACCGGCCTCGTGGATGGGCGGCGCTGGACGCTGCGATCGGGCGGGCCGGGCACCGTGTCCCTGGTGGACGACCGCGGCATCGAGCGGATCATCCGGCTGGAGGACGCCACCCGCGCGGACGCCGGCGGCACCGTCTCCCAGCTCAAGCGCTCGGGGCGGCGGGTCGTGCTCCTCACCGGCGACCACCGGGCAGTGGCGCGGCGCATCGGGCTCGAGGCCGGGATCACCGAGACCGTGGCCGGGGCCGACCCGGCGGCCAAGGTGGCCTGGATCGAGCGGGCCCGGCGGGACGGGCACCGGGTGCTGTTCGCGGGCGACGGCCTCAACGACGGCCCGGCGCTCGCGGCGAGCGACATCGGGGTGGCGATGGGCACCGGCGCCGCGAGCAGCGTGCTCGTGGCCGACGGCGTCATTGCCACCGGCTCGCTCGCCCCGCTCCTCGCCGGGATGCGCGCCGCCCGGGCCGCGAACCGCGTCATCCGGATGAACCTGCGGTTCTCGATCGCCTACAACGTCCTCGCGGTGGCGGCCGCCGCGGCCGGCCTGGTGAACCCGCTGGTTGCCGCGGTGCTGATGCCGCTCTCGAGTGGGGCCATCATCTGGGGCGCCTCCCGGGTCGAGGCGGCCGTGCGGAGGGCCGAGGCGTGACCGCCATCCTGATCCTGCTCCCCGTGGCGCTCGTGCTCGGCGGAGTCTTCGCGGCGCTGTTCGTGTACGCGGCCAAGTCGGGGCAGTTCGACGACCTCGACGACCCGCCCGAGCGGATACTCCACGACTGAAGGGCTTCCCTGAAGACATCTTCATGAACGGTACCACCGGAGCTTCATGAGCCGGGGATTAGACTGTCCGGCGTCCGATACCCAAGCGCCCAAGTCCCCGTTCCGGAGGATCCGTCGTGTCCGACCGCACCGCCCTGACCGAAGCCACGTCCCGCCGAACCTTTCTCCGGAAGGGCGCCGTCGCGGCCGTCAGTCTCCCCGCCGTCGCCAGTCTCGCCGCCTGCACCGAGACCAGGGCGGCCTCGAAGCCCGACAGCCTGGCCAAGGCGCCCGCGACTCCCGCGCCGGCCGCCCCCGTCCTCACCGCCCGGCAGAAGGCCGACGCGATGGACGCCATGCACGAGAAGGGGCTCAAGGCATTCCCGGCCAAGACCGCGGGCAAGGGCAACCAGTTGCTGGCCCCGCGCCTGGAGCAGGGCGTCAAGGTGTACGAGCTGACGGCGGAGGAGATCCAGTGGGAGGTCGAGCCCGGCCGGACGGTGAAGGCGTGGGCGTACAACGGCCAGGTGCCCGGCCCGCAGATCCGGGTTCGCGAGGGTGACCGCGTGCGGGTGAAGCTGGTCAACAAGCTCTCCCAGTCCACCGCGATCCACTTCCATGGCCTCGAGCTGCCGAACGACCAGGACGGGGTGCCCTTCATCACCCAGCCGCCGGTCAAGCCGGGCGAGAGCTGGACCTACGAGTTCACCGTGCCCAACGCCGGCTCGCACATGTACCACTCGCACCACAACGCGGCGATCCAGGTCGGAGCCGGGCTGCTCGGCGCGTTCATCGTGGAGCCGAAGCGTGCCCGGCCCGCCCACCGCGCGGACGTCGACTACGTGATGGTGCTGAACGACGGCGCGCACGGCTACACCCTCAACGGCAAGGGCTTCCCGGCGACCGAGCCGATCGTCTGCAGCCAGGGCCAGACGGTGCGCCTGCGATTCATGAACGAAGGCATGATGATTCACCCGATGCACCTGCACGGCATGCACATGACGGTCATCGCCAAGGACGGGTGGGACCAGCCGGCGCCGTGGAAGTGCGACACGCTGAACATCGCGCCCGGCGAGCGCTGGGACGTGCTGGTGAAGGCCACCAACCCGGGCACCTGGGCCTTCCATTGCCATATCCTGCCGCACGCCGAGTCCGAGCACGGGATGTTCGGCATGGTGACCGCGCTGGTGGTGCAGAAGCCCGGCGTGGCCTGAGCCGGCGGGCCGGTCCGAATGCCCCCGCTGACCCGGTCGCTGGTCAAGGCGGCGCTGGTCTGGCTGGTCGCCGGGCTGATGCTCGGCGTGGTAATGCAGGTCCCCGCGGCGGCGCGGCTCCCGCTGCTGCGGGCGGCCTGGCCCACCTACCTGCATCTCGTGACGGTGGGATGGCTGACGCAGCTCATCATCGGCGTGGCGCTGTGGCTCTTCCCGAGGCACTCCGCGGCGCGGCCCCGCGGCAGCGAGCGGCTGGGGTGGGTGACCTTCGGATGTCTGAATCTCGGCCTGCTGCTGCGCCTGGTGGGGGAGCCGGGACGGGCGCTCGGCCATGACACGAGCGTCGCGCTGCTGCCGTCGGCGGTCCTTCAGCTCGTGGCCGTGGGGGCGTTCGTGTTCAACGTCTGGCCGCGCGTCCGGGAGCGCTAGCGTGCCCCGTCCCGGCGTCCGGCGCTAGCGTGCCGCGGCTCAGCGTCTGGATGGTCCGCTCGGCGCTGCTGGCGCTGGTGGCGGGAGCGGCGCTGGGGGCGCTCCTGCTCGCGGTGCCGGGGCTCGCGGGCCTGGCGCGCTGGCGGCCGCTGCACGCGGAGCTGCTGCTCGTGGGCTGGACGGTCCAGCTCGCCTTCGGCGTGGCGTACTGGATCCTGCCGCGGTTCCGGCAGGGCGCCGAGCGGGGCCGCGACGAGCTCGCCTGGGCGGCCTTCCTGATGCTGAACCTGGGCTGGCTCCTGACCGGGGTGGGGCGATCCGTGGCCGGCGCGGAGAGCTGGGCGCTGGCGGGCCGCGCCGCCGAGGGGCTGGCCGCCCTGGCATTCGCGGCGCACGCCTGGCCCCGGGTCAAACCGTTCCGCTGAGACCCGATGCGGCGTTATACTATGGCCACCTCCCCCGGTCCCCAGCCGATTCACCCGTTCGCTCCTGCGTGGCGCCCCCCGGGCGCACTCGCACGTCGCCCGTCCCACTACGAGGACTTCGGTATGCGCCGAAATTCGTCTGTCGTGCTCTCCCGCTGTCGCGCGCTGCTCGGCCCCTTCCTCCTCTCCATCTCGCTGACGACGATCGCCCTCGCCCAGGAGACCGGCACGGTCACCGGCACGGTGACGCGCGCGGCCGAGGGCGCCGCGCTGAGCAGCGTCTCGGTGAACGTCGAGTCCACGGGGCAGAGCACCGTCACCGGCGCCGACGGCAAGTACACGCTCCGGCGGGTGCCGGCCGGACCGCAGCGGATCATCTTCCGCTGGCTGGGCTACCGTCCGACCCAGGTGGATGTGACCGTCGAGGCCGGGTCCACGGTGACCGCGGACGCCAGCCTCGAGGCGGTGACGATCTCGCTCGGCGAGATCGTGGTCCAGGGCGCCTCCCGCGCGCCCGAGCGGATCGTGGAGGCGCCGGCGGCGATCTCGGTGGTGCCGCAGGAGGTGCTCCAGAACGTCTCGATCACCGGCCAGGCGCC
>DASSYY010000238.1:0-6580 GCA_035703025.1 Gemmatimonadales bacterium
CCGGTGGAAGGCCGCGCTCTCGGCCTGATCGGCCATCCTACCGCCATCGCTAACTGGCTCTCCTTCCAAAGCTTACCGTCGCCACCTCCTGCGGTTCAGATATTGCACTCAGGGGCTCGGTTGCGCCCCCATTCCCAAAAATCCTCTACGGCCAAGACCATGACGGCACCGCGCGCGTTTCTCGTCGTCGACGATTCGCCGCTCCATCACCAGATGTACAAGCTGATCTTCGGCCGTGGGACCCTCCAGGGCAGCACCGTCTATCACGCGACGAACGGGCGCGAAGGCTATGCCCTGTTCATGGCCCACCCCGAGCTCACGCTCGTGCTGCTCGACCTCAACATGCCCGAGATGAACGGGCTCGAATTCCTCGAGCGCCGCCGCGCGGACAAGCTGCACCCGCACGTGCCGGTGGTACTCGTCACGACCGAGAGCACGCCCGACGACGAGGCCCGCGGCCGGGCGGCGGGTGCCTGGGACTACCTGCGGAAGCCGTTCCAGCCTGCCGATGTCGAGCGGCTGGCCCAGCGCGTCCTCAAAGCCAGCGCCTGAGCCGGTCAGCATGAGCAGCGACGAGCACGTCTTTACGGAGCTGATCCGCGACTACGTCGCGGAGTGCCTGCCCCACGCGGAGCGGGTGACGGATACGTTCGTCGAGCTGGAGCGCTGCTGGAGCGACGGGATCCCGGCGGACGACCTGCTGCCGGGCCTCAAGGGCACGCTCCATACCCTCAAGGGCAACTCGGCGATGATGGGCTTCACGCCGCTCCAGGCTCTGGCACACGCGCTCGAGGATGTCTGCGCCCGCTGCACGGCCGATCCCGGGGCGCGTACAGCGGAGGCGGCGAACCTGCTCGTCGAAGGCGGCTCGCTGCTCATCGACCTGATCCGGCACGCGGCCACCACACCGCCGGCCCCTGAAGCGACCGCGGATTTCGTGGCTCGCGTCGCCCGCCTGCTCGAGGCGACTCCCGAGGGCGAGCTCGACCGCCGCGAGCCGGAGCGCCGCGAGGGGGATCGGCGCCAGGCGGACCGCCGCGGAGGTGCCACTCCGGCCGATGCGAGCGCGGTCCGCATCGACTTCCGCCTGCTCGACACCATGCTCGAGATCTTCGGCGAGTCGATGATCGACCACGCCGCGCTGCACGACGCGCATCGCCGGCTGCTCCAGCGTCTGGGCGCGACGCCCGAGCTGAGCGACCTCGACCGCACCCTGCTGTCGCTCGACTCGACCATGAAGCGGTTCGAGAACGCGCTCATGCGGACGCGGATGCTGCCGGTGTCCACCGTCTTCGGCCGGTTCACCCGGCTGGTCCGCGACGTGGCGAGGAGCGAGGGCAAGCGCGTCCGGCTGGCGGTGGCAGGGGGCGAGACGCTGCTGGACAAGACGGTCCTGGACCGCCTGGGCGAGCCCCTGGTGCATCTGCTGACCAATGCGATCGTGCACGGCATCGAGTCCGAAGCGGACCGCGTGGCCGCCGGCAAGCCGGCCGAGGCCTCGCTGGTGCTGCGGGCGGCGCCGATCTCCGACCGGGTGGTGATCACGGTGGCGGACAACGGACGGGGCCTCGACCTCGCGCGGATCCAGGCCAAGGCGGAGGCGCTGGGCCTGGCGCCGGCCGGAGCCGATCCCGAGCAGGTGGCCAACCTGATCTTCCGCCCCGGCTTCTCCACCACCGAGCAGGTGTCGACCCTCGCCGGCCGCGGCGTCGGGCTGGACGTGGTGGCGCAGTCCATCCGGGAGCTGGGCGGCACCATCGAGATCCGGAACGTCCCTGGCCGAGGCGTCACCTTCATCCTGGGGCTGCCCCTCACCCTGGCGATCGTGAAATCCCTCATCGTCGAAGTGGACCGCGAGCGCTACGCCGTGCCGCTGAGCCACGTCGTGGAGACGGCGCGGGTGGATCCGGCCGCGATCCACGACATCCATCAGCAGGGCGTGACCATCTGGCGCGGGCATCCGGTTGCGGTGACGGACGGGGGCGTGCTGCTCGGCTCGCCGGCGGGCGGCGAGACGGACCGTTCCTTCTATCTGGTGATCACCTCCGGCGGACGCCGCCGGGTCATCCTGGTGGACCGGCTCATCGGCTACCAGGACGTGGTGGTCAAGGGCCTCGATCCGGCCCTGGGGCGGCCCGACGTCGTGTCGGGCGCGGCCATCCTCGGGGACGGGCGGGTCGCGTGCATTCTGGATCCGGTACGCATCCTCGACCAGCGGAGCGCGGCATGAGCTCAGGACCGACCCGGGCCGACATCCCGGGCGAGCGGCTGGCGGCGGCCGCCGCGGCGGTACCCCGCGGGCGAGACAGCCTGCTCGGCTTCGCGGACGCGATGGACGACTTCTCCGAGCAGGCGCAGTCCGCGCCGGCCGACGTCGAGCTGCACCTCGTGACCTTCCACCTGGGCGCCGAGGAATTCGGGATCCCGATCGAGACGGTGCGCGAGGTGTTGCGGGTGGGAGACATCACTCGCGTCCCCCAGGCCCCGCCGCACGTGAAGGGGATCACGAACCTGCGCGGGCGCATCGTCCCGATCGTGAGCATCAAGACCCGGATGGGCCTGGCCGACACGCCGCTCACGGCGCGCTCGCGCTGCGTGCTCGTGGAAGTGCACGGCCGCCTGCTCGGCCTGCTGGTCGACGCGGTCTCCAGTGTCGTGAAGGTGCCCACGGCGGCGGTGGCTCCGCCGCCGGAGGAGATCGTGACCACCGCCACCGACTACATCACCGGCGTGGCCCGCATGGGCAGCCGGCTCATCATCCTGCTGCAACTCGAGAAGGCCCTGCTCCTGGACGCCAGAGGTGAGACGTGACCTACGCGCAGCCCGCCCCGTCCGTGACGCTGGTCGACCGCCTGCGCCAGGCGGCGAACGACTGGCCGATCGGCCGCAAGATTCTCCTGGCCCAGCTGTTCCTGGTGAGCATCACGCTCGCGTCGGCCTGGGCGTTCCTCCGCCAGCTCGGGCTGGCGCACCAGGCGGCCGGCCCCGGCGGCGGTGTCGCCGTCGAGCAGGTGTTCCACGACACGCGCACGATCGTGATCGGCGCGACGTTGGTGAGCCTGGTCGCCAGCCTCTGGGTGGCCCGGATGCTCACCACGCTGATCGGCCGGCGGCTCGAGGACCTCGGCATGGCGGCCGAGACGATCGCGAAGGGCGATCTGACGGTGAAGGTCCGGAGCCGCTCCCGGGACGAGGTCGGCTGGCTGGAGCACTCGATGCGGGAGCTGGTGGACAAGCTCCGCTCGCTGGTGGCGCAGATGGCCAATTCCTCGCGCGGACTCGCGGTGGCGGCCGAGCAGATCTCGGCGGCCACGGACGAGATGGAGCGCGGCGCGCAGACCCAGTCCACGTCCACCGACGAGACCTCCGCGGCCATGGTGGAGATGGCGGCCCAGATGCAGCAGCTCGCCACCAACGCCGAGGGCCTGGCGACCAACGTCGACGAGACCTCGGCCTCGATCCAGCAGATGAGCGCCACCCTCGCGCAGACCGCCCAGAATGGCGACCAGCTGGTCAACGTGGTCGAGGAGGCTGCGAGCACGCTCACGCACATGATCGAGAACATCTCGGCGCTCGCCAGCCGGGTCCACATGGTCGACGAGGTGTCGCGCCGGTCGGTGGAGGAGGCGCAGGCGGGCGGCGAGAAGCTGCAGCAGTCCTTCCGCTCGATCAGCGACCGCTCGCAGGAAGTGGGCAAGATCGTGAAGGTGATCGAGGGCATCGCCGACCAGACCAACCTGCTCGCCCTCAACGCCACGATCGAGGCCGCCCGCGCGGGTGAGGCCGGCAAGGGGTTCGCGGTCGTGGCGGACGAGGTGCGCCGCCTGGCCGAGCGGTCGGTGCAGGCCACTCACGAGATCGCCACCGTGATCGAGACCGTGCAGGGCGAGACCCGCGCCGCCGTCGGCCTCATGGAGACGGTGATGACCGGCATCGTCGGGTCCATCAACAAGACGTCGCAGCTGGTAGACGAGGCGGCGACGGCCACCGAACAGCAGGCCAGTGGCGCCAACGAAGTGCTCAAGATGGCGGGCGACATGTCCACGCTGACACGGGTGATCGCCGCGGCCGTGAAGGAGAATGCCGTCGGGGCCACCGAGATCAGCCGGGCGGCGCTCAAGATGAACCAGCTTACCCACCAGATGTCCGAGGCGGTCCTCGAGCAGAAGCGGGGCGGCGAAATGGTCGTGCGGGCGGTGGAGTCGATCGCCGCCGTGGCCCGGCAGAACCTCGCGGCCGCCAACCAGACCGCGGGCGCGGCGAAGCACCTCGCGAGCGAGTCGGAGACCCTCAAGAGCCGGATCGAGGCTTTCCGCGTATGAACGTGCCCGAGCGCCTGGCGGCGTTGAACGCGCACCGGGACGGCCCGGAGCGGCAGACGGCGATCATCGCCGCCATGCAGGACTCCGCGATCCCCGTGCGCGACGCGGCGATCCGGCTGGCCGCGCGCTACATCGAGCCGCACGTGCTCGGGACCTTCGTGGCCGACGACGTCAACGCCGTGCTCCGGAACGCCGCGATCGCCGCGCTGGAGCGGCAGGGCCCCTACGCGGTGCCCTACCTGGAGCAGATGCTCGGCTCCGACAACCACGAAGTCGTCATGTTCGTGCTCCAGGTCCTGGCCCGAAGCGGCAGCGCCCGCTCGGCGCCCGCGATCCTGCCGCTGCTCCGCCACCCCGACGCCAACGTCGCGCAGTCCGCCATCGAGGCGCTGGGCCGGCTGCGCGCCGCGGAGGCAGTGCCTGCCCTGCTGGGCATGCTCGGCCAGAATCTGTGGCTCCAGCTCGCCGCCATCGCGGCGCTGGGCGAGATCGGCGCGGCGGAGGCGGTCGGCCCCCTGCTCGCGCTGGTCCCCGATACCCTCGTCGCCGACCCCGCCGTGCACGCGCTCCAGAAGATCGCGGCGCCCGAGGCGCTCGTGCCGCTGCTCGAGCGCCTCCAGGACGATCGGGAGCGCGGGCTCCGGGACTCGATTCTCGAGGCGATCGGCGTCGTCATCGACCTGCACCCCGACGCCCGGGCGGCCGCTGCCGCGTTCGGCCAGGCGTGCCTGGCGCCGGACGCGCCCGGCAACGTGCTCGGCTACCTCGCCGGCATTCTCGGCGCGAGCGAGGAGACCGCGGGACTTCCCGCCGAGCCCGGCGACGAACCCGAGCGCGGAGGCGGCAGCCTCCTCCGGGCCGCGGCGGGCGTGGTGGTGGTCGCGCAGCTCCGGCCGCTCTACCCCTCGCTCCTGGTCTATGCGGGGCATCCCGAAAGCGGGAACTGGGTCGAGGCGCTGTGGCGGCGTCACGGCAACCTGTCCTCGGAAGAGCTCCTCGATCTGGTGGGGCACGCCGAGCCCACCATTCGGCGCGGGGCGCTCCTGGTGGGCTCGTACGATCCTGAGGACCTGCCGATCATCATGGGCCGGGTGTTCGACGAGTCTGCCACGGTGCGCGCCGCCGCCTGCCGCGCGCTCGGCGGCCTGGAGGATCCACAGGTGGTGCCGACGCTGATCGACCGGCTTCGCCACGGCGAGCCGATCGAGCGCGCCGCGGCCGCCGACGCGCTCGGGCGCATGCCCGCCGAATCGCTCGACGTCCTGCTGCCGATGGCGACGCCGACCGCCCCCGTCGACACCCTGCTGCTGGTGCTGTCCGTGTTCGAACGCTGCGGCAGCTCCCGCTTCGAGGCCGCCGCGCTCGACCTCTGCCGCCACCGGGTGGCCCCGGTGCGCCGGGCCGCGTGTCGCGTGCTGTCGCGGCTGCCGGGCCCCAAGGCGGAGCTCGCGCTCCTCCGCGCCCTGGGCGACAAGGACGAGGCGATTCAGGTGGCCGCGCTCGACCTGCTCGTGCGTCGGGGCGGCCAGCAGAGCGTGACCACGCTCGTCGGCCTGCTGTCCGCGTCCGACTCCCTGCGCTACCACGTGATCCGCGCCCTGGGCCGGCTCAAGGCCAGCGCCGCCGTGCCGAAGCTCAGCGCGCTCTACGACAGTTGCGCCCTGCACGAGCGACTGGAGATCGTCGCCGCGCTCATCGCCATCGCGCCGTCCGGGCTGGTGCCGTTCCTGGTGGCGCGGCTGGCCGCGTCGGAACCGGAAGAGATCCGCCAGATCGCCGCGCACGGCGTGGCCGCGCTGGCGGAGCCCCAGGATGTCGGGATTCTGCTCCTGATGGCGGGCGACGCGGACTGGACCGTCCGCAACGAGGCGGCCGCGGGGCTGGGCCGCCTGGGCCTGCCCGCCGGCCAGGCGACGCTGCTCACGCTGGTGCGCGACATCGAGGCCGTCGTGGCACAGACGGCGCGGACGGCGCTCGAGCAGCTGGGCGGAGGGGCGCTCCGGGCGATCGCGTGACCGCCGCCGCCGACGCCGAATGGCGGCTCCTGACGGGGCTGATCGAGGCCAGGTTCGGACTCTGCTTTCCGGGGATCCGCCGGGAGATCCTGGAGTCGCGCCTGCGGGCGCGGCTGCAGGAGCTGCACCTCGAGTCCTACAACGAGTACTATCGCTATCTCCGGGTCCATCCCCAGCGCGAAGCCGAGTACAACTATCTCGCCTGCCGGATCACCAACAACGAGACCTACTTCTTCCGCGAGG
>DASSYY010000277.1:0-7121 GCA_035703025.1 Gemmatimonadales bacterium
CGTGGCCGGCGCGGAGAACTCGCAGCTTCGCGTCACGGGAACGTTCGCAACCGGCTGGACACTCGAGTTCGACGACGGCTTCGTCGGCGTCGGCGAGCCGGACTTCAACGACCTGGTGATCAGGGTCGTGGCGACACCCCAATAGACTCCGAGTAGCCGAACGCACGACTGCCGCCGGGCGAATCCTCGCCCGGCGGCAGTGCTTTTGGGGACCTGGGTGCTCCGATTGGCCCTGGTGGATTCGAACCACCATTAACGGATCCAAAGTCCGCTGTCCTGCCGTTGGACGAAGGGCCAGGGTGGCGAGCCGGTGTGCTGAGAACGTATACCCGAAGGAGCACCGGGTAACCCGACCGACCCGACTGGCGCGTCCGGCTAGCGCGCCCGGTAGGCGTCGATGGTCGCGTCGGCGGCGGTGCCCCAATCGAAGAAGCGAATCCGTTCCCGCCCGAGCGCCCGGAGGCGAGCCGTCTCCTCAGGCTGTACCACCCGGTCGATGCCAGCCTCGATGGCGGCCACGTCGAACGGGTCCACCAGCACCGCCGCGCCGCCCGCGATCTCCGGTGCGGCGCCGGTGGTGGACGTGACGACCGGCGTGCCGCACGCCATGGCCTCGACAATCGGCAGGCCGAACCCCTCGTAGATCCCGGGATAGAGGAACGCCGCGGCGCCGGCATAGAGGCCGGGCAGCTCGGCCGTGTCCACGTAGCCGAGCAGGTGCACTCCTGCAGGCAGCCCCCCAGCGACGAAGTCCTGATCCAGGGAGGTGCCGGTAATGAGCAGGCGGTAGCGGGCCCGCGCTCCGCCGCCCGCCCGCCAGCGCGTGAACGCCTCGATCAGGCGACGCGTATTCTTCCTCGGGGACACGCCCCCCACCGCGAGGAAGTAGGGGGAGTCCGCTGCTTGGGCGGTGGGCGCGGGGGCGGCAAACAGTGGGTCGAGGCCGTGATAGACGACGTCGATCTTCGAGGCGGGCACCCCGGCCCGGCGTATGAGATCGTCCGCCGTGTAGCGGGACACGGCGATGAAGCGGTCGGCTCTCCGCACGGCCCAGGGAAACAGTCCCCGGTACATCAGCCGCAGCCGGCGGTGGTAGAGCTCGGGATGGACCTGCCAGCCCAGATCGTGGACCGTCACGATCGCGCGGTCCCGACGTCGGACCGCGAAGGGGAGAAAGCCGTCCATGCCGTGGAAGACGATGCCGCGGTCGCGAGGTGCCGCCCGCATGCAGGCGAACTGATCGAACCAGAGCTTCCAGAGGGTGGCCCGGATCGAGCCGTCCCGAATGTCCGGCCGTCGGACCGGCACGACCTCGCGAACGCCCGGCAGGTCGAGGCCGAGCGGCGACCAGCTCAGCGCGGTGAGGTCCAGCCGGCCGGTCCGCCCCAGCGCCGCCAGCAGCTCCTGCATGTAGATCTCGATCCCGGTCATCGGCCCTGCGAGATGGCGGGCGTTGACCAGGACCTCGAGACCGCCGGGCGTGGCGCTCCCGGGCGTCACCGTTCCCGGCTCGACGCCAGCGATCCCGGCCGCCGCGCGGGCGGCGCCACCCGCTCCAGCACTCGAAGCGTCTCGGCGGCGCAGCGGCTCCACTGGAAGGCGCGGCTCCGCTCCCGCCCCGCCTCGACCAGCCGCACGCGAAGCGGCTGGTCGTCGAGCACGCGGCGGATGCCGTCCGCGATGGCGTCCACCGATTCGGGGTCGACCAGGACCGCCGCGCCTTCGGCCAGCTCCTTGGTCCCGTACCGGTCCGCCGTGACCACGGGCGTCCCGGCCGCCATCGCCTCCAGCACGGGCAGGCCGCACGACTCGAACAGCGAGGGCAGGAGCAGCGCGTCGGCCAGAGCGTACAGCCCGGCGAGCTCCTCCTGCTCGACCCAGCCGGGGCGGTGGACCCAGGCCGAGATGCCGAGCGCCTCCGGCTCCTGCAGCTCGCGCTCGGAGAGGAACCGGTTCTCTCCGCCGGCCACCACCAGCGGGACGCCGCGCTCGGGGCCCACCCGCGCGTACGCCTGGATGAGGCGCGTGAAATTCTTGGGGGGATAGATGGCGCCGGCGTAGAGCACGAACCGCTGCGGCAGCGAGTACTTCCGTCGAATCTCGGCGAGCCGTGCGGGGTCGAGCGGCCGGCGGAAGACGTCGTCCACGCCGGAGTAGACGGTGACGACCCGCTCCGGCGGCACATGGAGATACTGCATCACGTGCTGGCGGGTGACCTCGGAGACGGCGATGATGGCCGCCGCCCGCGCGGCGTAGCGGGGCACCAGGAACCGATGGCTCATCCGGTCCACGAATCGCGACGCCCAGGGCATGACGTACCAATCGAGACCGTGGCACACCCACACCGCCGGACATCGCGCGGTGAGCGGAATCGAGTATTTCGGATTGAACAGGACGTCGATGCCGTGGCGGTCGACCGCGGCCGGCACGGCGAGCTGATCCCACGTCACCACCGAGCGCCCGGGAAGCGCCACCTCCTCGACCGAGGCATCGTCCGGATACGAGCCGACGAGGGCCGGATCGCGATAGAGGAAGACGAACTCGTGTCCGCTCCGCAGGTCCAGCATCGCGCGGAGCAGCTTTCGCGTGTAGACCCGCACCCCGCCCTGGTGCTGGTCATAGTGACGCAGCATCACTCCGATCCGCACGTCGCCCGGCTCCCGATGAAGGCTTGACTAACCTACTCGGGGGCCGAGGGCGCGGGCCAGCGCCCGAATGACGACGCGCGGATCAGGCATCCGCCGGCCCGGGTGGCGGCACCGGCGCGGCCAGGGTCTCGACCGCCTCGAGCCGGCCGTGCTTGCGCCCGAGCATCATGCGTGCGTCGTCGCGGTCGCGGGCAGAGCGGTAGACGGCGAAGAGGGTCGACCCCGAGCCACTCATGCGGCAGACCAGTGGCCGCGTGCCCGCCAGTGCCTCGAAGGCGGCGCGGATCTCGGGCACGCGCTGAAAGACGGGCGACTCGAAGTCGTTGCCCGCGAGCCGGCCGACGTCACCCCAGGTGGAGAGCGCGTCGAGGTCGAGCGCCACCGCGCCGCGGCGGCCGGCCGACTGTCGCGCCGCGTCGACCCAGCCGTAGGCCTCCGCGGTCGTGACGCCCACGCTCGGCGACACCAGCAGGGCCGGCGCGCTCGGGAGCGGCGGCAGACGGAGCAGGCGCTCACCGTGCCCCCACCCGAGCGCCAGCGGCGCGCCGGAGGCGAAGAACGGCACGTCGCTGCCCAGGCGCGCCGCGAACTGCAGCAGCTCGTGCCTGGGCACCGCGCCGTTGGCGAGCAGGTTGGTGGCGTGGAGCGCGGCGGCGGCATCGCTCGAGCCGCCGCCGAGTCCGGCCCGGACGGGAATGCGCTTCGTGAGCGACAGGTGCACGCCGAAGCGGCGGCCGGTGGCGTCGAGTACCAGCTCGGCGGCGCGGACGGCCAGGTTGTCGGCGGCCGGCCCGACGTCCGCTCCAGCCACCTCGATTGTGACCTCGCGCCCTTCCCGCCGCTCCACCCGCAGGCTGTCCGCCAGGCTCACGAGACAGAAGAGCGTCTCCAGCCCGTGGAACCCGTCGGCCTCCCGCGCCAGCACGCGGAGGAAGAGGTTGACCTTGGCCGGCGCCTGGACCGTGGCGACCAGCGGGGTCACGGGCGCTCGGGAGCCCGAAGGTCGCTCAGCGCGAGCGGCGTGCGGGCGAGCGACCAGGCGCCAAGCAGGATGATCGGCACGAAGGTCGTGGCGTGAAAGGCGATCGCGTACGACGACGCCAGGTCGTTGGGAACCCGATAGAGGGCCAGGGCCGCGACGATGGCGGCCTCGAACTGGCCCACGAAGCCGGGGGTGAGCTGGACCGAGATGCCGAAGACCAGGATGCCCTGCATGAGCAGTGCGCCGAGGAAGCCGACCGGAATGCCGAAGGCCTTGAAGGCGACGTAGAAGGCGAGTCCGTTCGTGAGCCAGAGGATCAGCGACCAGACGATGGTGCCCGCAAGCAGCGCCGGCGATCGGAGCACCGTGAGGCCGTGTCGGAGCCCTTCGATCAGCGCGACCAGCCGGTCCGCGAACCCACCGCTCGGCAGGACCCGGCGCACCACGCGCTCGGCGGCGAGGGGGAACGCCACGACCAGGAGCGCACCGAGCAGGGCGGCCGCACCCAGCACGCCCGTGACCTGGGCCACGTGCCTCAGCGAGACGCCGCCGACCGCGACGTCCGGCGGGAGATCCGAGGCGAGCAACGCCATGCTGAGCAGCGCCACGACGGTCAGGCCGTCGAAGATGCGCTCTACCGCGACGGAGGAGAGCACCGTGCTGAAGCGAACCTTCGCCAGGCGAGAGGCCGCCAGCAGCCGTACCAGCTCACCGGCGCGGAAGGGCAGGGTGTTGTTGGCCATGAACCCGATGGCGACGGCGTGCCAGAGCGGGGTGGCCGGCAGCGCCCCGCCGTCGGGGGCCCGAAGGAGAAGGCGCCAGCGCACGAGCCGGATCGGGTAGGTCAGAGTTGCAACGACGACGGCAGCGACGAGCGGGGCCAGCCGCGCGTTTCGGAGGTGGCGCATGACCTCCGACAGGTGCACGCCGCGGAGCGCCCAGACCAGGAGCGCCACGGCGAGCGCTACGCCGATGACCGCCGACAGCGTGCGCCGGCCGCCGCCGGAGGGGCGCTCAGGATTCGGCAAGCGCCAGCGGGACCAGGTCGAGCAGCTCCTGCAGCAACGGCTGAATGGATTCGAGGCCCCCGTTCCGGGCCAGCTCCTCGGCGAGCTGCTGGCGCACGGCGTTGGCCCGCTCGAGCGCGGCGCGGCCGCGATAGCAGAGCGAGCCGATCTCGATGGTGACGACGTCCGGATCGGCGGCGGCCGGCGAGGTGGCCGCCAGCGCACGGCCGACGAGCGCCTCGAGCGACGCGGGCTCGGCCGGCCGCTCGCGACGGAGGCGGTCGAACGTGGAGTAACTCCCCTCGAGGCCGCCCCTGGGGGCGTCGTAGGCCAGGCTCTCGATCGGCACGTCGTACGCCAGACTCTCGATCGGCACGACCTCCGCGTCCTGTGACGCGGCAGCCTCGTCAAGGAGCAACGCTTCGATGGGGACGATGCGATCGGCCTCCGGCGTCGGGTGGGAAGGCGCGAAGCTCGGTGGGGCCGGGTGCAGAGGTGCTGGCGTGGTCTCCGCCAGGCGCAGGCCATCGAGCCGGTACGCGGCGTCGAGGATCCGGCGGGAGATGAGCATGCGATCGTCGGCGTCGGCCACCGCGCGAAGCAGCTCGCCCGCCTCGCGCAGACAGCTCACCAGCGCGGGGGTCGCGCGCGCGGCCACGCCGGCGGCCAGCGCTTCCCGCGCCGAGCGGGCGAAGACGACCAGGGCGCTGGCCACGGGATCGGGTCCGGGCGTGCCGGCGGTGCGGAGCGTGCCGAGCAGGTGGTACAGGCGCAGGTCCCGCTCGATGGCGGAGCGGGAGGCGGCGACGAGGTCGGCGCTCTGGCAGAGATGCTCGCCATGGCTCACCAGCTCGAGCGGGCCGAGCGGGGTGGGCGCGGCGAACTGCGGCTGGGCGGTCGGCGGTGTGAGGGGCGCAGGATCGTCGGCGTAGAACAGCGCTTCGATCGGCACCACGTCACGCTCCACTGCGAACGCACGCAGCAGCAGCTCGGTGAAACGGCCGGCCTCCTCGGTCTCGGCTTCGGGCCGTCCGTGCTCGGCGATGTCCCGGGCGATGCGGGTCAGGGCGGTCGAGGCGGCGGCCATGACCTCGTCCACGCCCGGCGGCGGCGCGTAGAGACGGGTCAGGTCGCCGACGGCCAGCTCGATGCCGTCGAGGATCTCGGGTAGCGGCGCCAGCTCGCTCAGCTCGGCGAGCCCACGCAGGGACTGCATGCGACGGATGACGGTGTAGAGCGGCTCCCGATCGCCGGGCGAGGCGCGGAGCGCGCGGGCGGCGCGGTCGAGCGCGCTGGCAATCAGCGCTCCCTCCCGCGCGACGAACGCGCGGACACCGGCGTTGAGGCCCCCCGGGCCCGCGGCCGCGTCGCCGCGCACCGGTTCGGCCCCCGGCGCGCGGCCGGCAAGCGACTCCAGGCTGAGGCCCAGGCGGACGGTGCGAGCGGTTTCCGCGTCGCCCCACTCGCGGACCCGGCGGACGAGCAGCCGGAACTCCTCGATGGCCTGGGCGGCCTGCTCGCGGGTCGACGGGTCCCACGCGCGACGTCCGTCGCGGTAGGCGCGCGCGAGCCCCTCGAGCCCGGCTGCGGCGCGCGCGATCGGCTGCTGGCCCGCCATGAGCGCCGAGCCGCGGAGCACCCGCGCGGTCCGGAGGAACTCGTCGGCGGGCGGGCCGTCGGGCCGGCCCATGAGCGACTCGAGGCGATCGAGACATTCGCCCGCCTCGAGGGCGAAGAAGTCGGCGGCGGCGAGGGGATTGGTCATGGATCCGTAAGGTATCAGCGCCTCGCGCCGCGCACCAAGTGCAGCATCTCCTCGACGGCGGGCCGCATGCCCACCAACACCGCGCGGCTTACGATGCTGTGCCCGATGTTGAGCTCCTCGATCTCGGGGATGGCCGCGACGGGGACGACGTTGCGATAGGTGAGGCCGTGGCCGGCGTGCACGAAGAGCCCCATGTCGGCGGCGTGACGGGCGGCGTGCCGCAGCTCGTCGAGCGCCGCGTCGCCCTCGCGCCAGCGGTGGGCATAGCGGCCGGTATGGAGCTCGACTGCGGGGACCCCGAGATCCTTGGCGGCATCGAGGGCGGCGGGGTCGGGGTCGATGAAGAGGCTCACCCGGGCACCGGCCTCGTCCAGGCGGCGGATCGTCTCCCGCAGGCGCGGATTGGGCCGCCGTAGGTCGAGGCCGCCCTCGGTGGTGATCTCTTCGCGGCGCTCGGGCACGATGGTGGCCTGGTACGGGCGCAGCCGGCAGGCCAGCGCCAGGACGTCGGGGCTGGTCGCCAGCTCCAGGTTGAGCACGCGCACGGCGGGCGCGAGCGCCTCGACGTCGGCGTCCTGGATGTGGCGCCGGTCTTCGCGAAGGTGGACGGTGATCCCGTCGGCCCCCGCGGCTTCCGCGAGGCGCGCGGCCTCGAGAGGGTCGGGCTCGTCGGTGCGGCGGGCCTGCCGCACGGTCGCGACGTGATCGACGTTGACGCC
>DASSYY010000326.1:0-11649 GCA_035703025.1 Gemmatimonadales bacterium
GAGATGAGTCGACTGCTGGAAGCGGGGAAAGTCGACGAGTATGCCACCCACCTGACGTCCGACTACGCCAGGACCACCCGCCAGGGAACGCTGGAGCGGCGCGACGCGGCCCTCGCGAGCTGGCGGGCGCGCGGGGCTGGCAGCTCCATGCGGCCAACCAACCTCTGGGTGCGAGTGTACGGCGACGCCGCAGTGCTGACGGGCGTCGTGGGGGGAGCGGATACCAGCGCTCCGCGCATCCGCATCACCAAGACCTTCGTGCGGCAGCGGGGGCGGTGGCTCCTGGCGGCGCTTCACGGTTCGGGGACGTCGGACCGCTGAGGCTTAACGGGCGCGGGCGCTCGGCGACCAATCCGGACTTGCGCGAGACGCCCGCATCGATCGTCACCTTCTCGCTGGCTGCCTGCGGAGGCGGAGAAGTCGTCAGCTTGGACGCCTTGAGTGCCCGCCGCTCATGCATGGGCGGCCAGCCAGCCGATGCCGACTGAGCCGGGGGACGCTCGGCCCGCGCCGTGGCCGTGGCCCGACTCGCTCGACGCGCTGATCGCCGCGCCCCACTACCACAGTCTCCTGCTGGAGAACGAGTACATCCGAGTGCTCGAGACGCGCATCCCGCCGGGCGACCGCGTCCCCGTACATACCCACCGGTGGCCCAGCCTCCTGCACGTCCTCAGCTGGAGTGACTTCATCCGGCGCGACCCCGCGGGCAACGTCGTGGCGGACTCTCGGGCGGGTGGCGGCCCTGCGCCCAGTATCGTCTGGTCGCCGCCGCTCCCGCCACACTCGCTCGAGAACGTGGGGTCGAGGGAGATCCGGGTCATCAGCGTCGAGCTGAAGCACGCCGGCGGCTGACTCACGCAACCGTTCGGAGGAAGCGATGCGGGAACAGACGATCATCCGTGCCGGTGGTGCCGCCCTGGTCGCCGGCGCGGTGGCATTCCTCGGCGTCTTCGCCTTCCTCGCGGCACGGTTCGACTATCCGGCGGTCCTCGATGGCACCGCGGCTGAGGTTCTGCCGCGCCTTCTCGCTACGGGTGCCACGGGACGCGCGGTGTGGGCCGTCTACGGCTTCTTGCCGCTCATCTGGATCCCCGCGGGCGTCGGGACGTTCCACGCCTTCCGGAACCTGCGGGAGGGAAGCACACGTGCCGGGATGCTCTTCGCCACGCTCGCGGCCATAACGATGATGCTGGGCCTCCTGCGATGGCCCAGCGTGCACTGGAGGCTGGCCGAGGCCTACGCCCGATCAGGGGAGCCCGAGCGGGCGGCGATCGCCACCGTGTTCGGGGGGCTGAACAGCTACCTCGGCAACTACATCGGCGAGTTCCTCGGAGAGCTCTGCGTCAGCCTGTTCTTCCTGCTCTCGGCATTGGCCATGCTCGAGCGGAACGCCGGCTTTCCCCGCTGGATGGGGTATCTGGGCGCCACCACCGCCACCGCTGGGCTGGTGGGCATGTTCCGCAACGTCACCGACGTGGTCGCGCCGATTGCGGCGGTGAACAACTACCTCCTGCCGCTGTGGATGATCGTGTTCGGAGCGGGGCTTCTGCGCTTCGGAGGCCGTACTTCCGGGGGAGGGGCGCCGACGTACGCATGACGTCGAGCCGGGTGCATCGAGGTCACGGGGGAGTCACAGCACGCCGATACGTTGGTGATCGCAACGGAGCCACACTCCTCACCGCCCGTGGAGACGCGAATCATGTGCTTGCGCCCTGCCTGTCTCGTTTGGGCCACCGTCCTTGTCCTCGGCTGCTCCGACGGGTCCGGGCCGACTGCGCCTGCGGCCGGCCGCTTTCAGGCTCAGCTCAGCGGTGCGCTCAACGCCACGCTCTCCGGGACTTCCAACGGGGGTGCGTTCGCCACCGAGGACTTCCCCGACGGCCGCTTCGCCATCCGCATGTACGCCCCCCAGGCCGACACGCTTCGTTCGGTGAACATCGATTGCCCCGGTCTGGCCCGCCCCGAACCGGGCTCCTATCCCATCGGTAGCGGAATGGAGGGCTGCCGGGGCGCTTACGGCCGGCTGTTCTCCTCGGTGAGCGCGGGCACGATCGTACTCGAGCACCTGTCGGCCTCCTCCGGGCAGGTGGTCATCACCGTGTCGACCGATGGACAACTGGCCGGAACCTTTCGATTCGATGGTATCCTCGTGGCGGATCCGGACACCGTGGGGCCGGTTACGGCATCCGGGGCGTTCAACGCCATACTGGAGTGATCGGTCAGGAATCAGCACGCTGACCATCACGATCTGCCTCGTGCTGGCCTGGCTCGACTTGCGCCGGGTGCAGCGAGGAGCCTAGCACGGACCTCACCGGCCCTTCACCCTTCCTGCACCGTGGCGACACCATACTGGACCGGCGCTTCCGACACTCCAAGTCGCGATGAGGCACGCCGATGTCCGACAACAGTCGCCAGGACAGCCGCGGCTCGCTGGCCGACCTGGCGCTTCGGGTCGCCGACCAGGTATCGGCCATGCTCGCCTATTGGAACAGCGAGCAGGTGTGCCTGTTCGCGGCGAAACGCAGGTGTTCGAGCGCAGGAGGCGGAGCGAGAGCAGCTCATCCGCGGGCTGGAGACCGCCCTGAGCGAGGTCCGAACCCTCCGAGGTCTGCTTCCGATCTGCAGCAGCTGCAAGAAAATCCGCGACCAGGAGGGCCGCTGGACGCCGATCGAATCGTACTTGCGGGTCCGTACCGACGGTGAGTTCAGCCACTGCCTCTGCCCGCAATGCATCCCCCGGTTCTTCCCGGAGGATGCCTGAAGCCATCTATCCGGCGAGACCGAACACAGCGTAGACAGCCAGCAGCAGGCCCGCCAGCACCACCAGCAGCGCGAGCCCCGCGTACAGCCGACCCAGGCTGACGTACTTCGCCCGGATGAGCTGCGCCTGCTGGTGCGTGATGACCACCGCCTCGGCGTTCAGCTCCTCCATGCGAACCGCGCTCCACGCCTGCCGATAGGCATCGAGATCGTAGTGCGCGATGGTCTCCCAGAAGAGCAGGCCCCGCGGCGCAAAGCGGGAGCGCGAAGCGCTGTCACCGCGCACAGCCATCACCTTGCCGTAGCGCAGGCGGCGCGGGCGCAGACAGTCCACCGCGTAGTACACGAAGAGGAACGTCAGGGCGGCATAGGCGACCATGAAACCGATCAGCCACGGCTTCACCCCCCTGGCCATGTCCCCGAGGAGGTGCGATCGGGACATGAGAAAGAACACGCCCGCGTTCAGCACGCCGATCACCACCAGCGAATAGCGGGCCTTGTGGTCGACGAGTTCCACGACCTGTCGCCCTTCGCTCGCCACCTCGCACAGCATTCGAAACCGCTCGAAGCTGTCCGGCGGGCGCTCCGCGTCCCGGCGAAGCCTGGCTTCGCGCTTCTGGCGCTTGCGCGCGGCCTTGTCCGTCTCTTCGCCAGAAGGGGCGGGCTCCGGGAGCGGGACCCCGCCGAGCGCGCCAATCGGTTCTTCATCCGTGGCCGGGCGGGCCGGGGCGACACTTCGGTTTGCCATGGTGCCCTCCAATCGGAAGCAACCTGCCTCCGTACGGTGGCACAGGACGGATGAACCGGCATTGAACCGTGGCTGAAGAGTCGCTCACGGTCACGGCTCGGGTGTGGTGACCCCGGCATCCGGGGGTTTACCTCGAGGGCCACGGCATCCTGGCCAACGGCTACGGCGTCGAGGCGGCCGGCGGCATCAGGGTGGCGCTGGACTCGTAGCGCAGGAACACCTTCCCGTGCGTGAAAGTCCTCGAGCCCGCCAGCCTCAGTACCATCGGCGACCCGAGCCCGTCGAACATCGTCCGTCCCCCGCCGAGCACGACCGGATTCACCACCATCTGGAACTCGTCGATCAGCCCAGCCTGCGCCAACTGGGTGACGATGCTGCCGCTGCCGAGGATGGCCATGTCAGGGCCCGGCTGCTCTTTCATCCCGCGCACCGCTGCGGCGATGTCGCCCTTCACCACCTCCGTGTTGCTCCACGCCGCGCGGTCCAGCGTCCGGGAGAAGACGACCTTCGGCAGCCGGTTCATATGCTCGGCGACGGCCGGCGCGTTCCGCTTGGCCATGTCGGTCGGCCAGTAGCCGGCCATCAGATCGTAGGTCTTGCGGCCGAGCAGAAGCTGGCCGCCGCCGCTGGCGTTCTCCGCCACGAAGGCGTCGAACTCGGGGTCCGGGCCGCCGCCGTGCGCCCAGCCGATGTCGCCGTTGGCGGCGGAGAAATATCCGTCCAGCGTGATGTTGTTGAAGACGGCCAGCTTCCGCATGTGGCTCACTCCGGGTAAGGGCGCCTACGAGGCCGCCGGTTGCGGCCCCAAGTACATCAGCGAGCCCGGGGTCGTGAGCAGCTCGCCGGTCTCGAGCAGGGTTTTGAGGCCCGAGAGCACCATCGGCCAGCCGCCGTAGAGCTCGGAGTTGGCCATCTCGCGGAGCTGGTCGTGGGTGACGGTGAGACGGCAGGAATCGCCGACCGGCTCGATGTCCCAGGTGACCCGCGAGGTGCCCTCGCGCTTGACGTCGTCGCTCCAGAGGGCCCGGAAGGTCTGGACCAGCCGGCGGGGTGGATCCACCTCGAGGTTCTCGCCCTCGGCGATCGGCATGCTCGGCGCCACCGTGGCCGCGGTGGCGCGGCTGGTATACGACGACCCGGGCTTCCAGTCCGAGTAGATGCCGACCCCGAAGGTGTATTTCGCCCGCATCTCGGGGTCGACGATCGCCTGCCAGAGCCGCTCCGGGGTCGTCTTGATGTAGATCTCGAACACCTTCTCCATGAGTTCCTCCTCGAGTTCCTGCTTGATGCCGCTGAGCATGGCGGCCCAGGGCTCGGTGTACTTGTCGATCCACCGGTCGTGGATCAGCCGGATCGGCACGGGGTTCAGGTAGTGCAGCTTCTCCCGGCCGCGGCGTTTGGTGATCACCAGTCCCGCTTCCTCGAGGACCCGGAGGTGCTTCATGACGCCGAAGCGGGTCATGGTCAGCCGCTGGCCGAGGGCGCCGAGGGTCTGACCGTCGCGCTTGAAGAGCTCGTCGAGCAGCCCGCGCCGGGTGGGGTCGGCCAGCGCCCGGAAGACCGCGTCCGTGTCCATGGGCAAGTAATATGTGACCATTTGGTCACCTGTCAACCCCGGACGCTGCCTGGGCCAGCGCTTCAACGTGGGTCGCGTCACCGACGGGGAACGCGCCATCAGCTACCGTATGCCACGGCTCCGAAGCGGAAGGCTCACTCGAACGTCGAGGTATCTCGTGATCTGGCTTGCGGTGATTCTGGTGGTCGCGTGGCTGCTGGGGTGGGGCGTGTTTCACGTCGCGGGCGGCCTCATCCATCTGCTGCTCGTGGTGGCGCTGGTGGTCTTCCTCATCAACTTCATCAGCGGGCGTCGAGCGGTTTGACGATGGCAGGACGCGCGAGGCACGGAAGGGTCGCTCCACGGAGCGGCCCTTCTTCGTGCGTGCCGGCTTCGGCGCCGCGCGCCGCGTTGTTCCCGCAACCGGCCTTCGATATCTTGGCGAAATGACCCTGAGACCCGAGCGACGCGACGCGTTCCGCAGGCTCCACGAGTCGGGCTGCTTCGTGATCCCCAACCCCTGGGACGTGGGCAGTGCGCGTCTGCTCACGGCGCTCGGCTTCCGCGCGCTGGCGACGACGAGCGCGGGCTTCGCGTGGTCGCTCGGCCGGCGCGACAACGGCGCGTCGCTGGACGAGGTGCTGGCACACCTGCGGGCGATCGCCGAGGCGGTCGCCGTGCCGGTGAACGCGGACTTCGAGGGCGGGTTCGCGGTCGAGCCGGCGCAGGTCGGCGCCAACGTCGTGCTCGCGACGGGCACCGGGGTTGCCGGCCTCTCGATCGAGGACTCGAGCGGCGATGTGGCCCACCCGCTGTTCGACTTCGGGCTGGCGGTCGAGCGCGTCCGCGCCGCCCGGGCGGCGATCGACGCCAGCGGCACGGGCGTGCTGCTCACCGGCCGCTCCGAAGGATTCATCGTCGGGCGTCCCGACCTGGCGGAAACGATCCGACGGCTCACCGCCTACGCCGAAGCGGGGGCCGACTGTCTCTACGCGCCGGGGCTCCGGACGCGGGACGAGATCGCGGCGGTGGTGGCTGCCGTCGCCCCGAAGCCGGTCAACGTGCTCGTGGGGAGTGACTTCATCACCGTACCCGAGCTGGCCGAGCTGGGCGTCCGCCGGATCAGCGTGGGCGGGGCGCTCGCGCGGGCCGCGTGGGGCGGCTTCCTGGAGGCGGCGAAGGAGATCGCGGAGCGGGGGACGTTCAGCGGCCTGGCGCGGGGCGCGCCGTCCGCCGAGATCAACGGGGCGTTCTAGCCGGACACTTACTGATCGAAGCCGCTTTGCTCATTGCTGTGCCCACACCGAGAGCGAGCCCGCCGGACAGGGAAACTCCGCAACCCCTTCGGCGTCGGTCACCACCGCCTCACCGATGTGACCGGTGAGATCGGCGAAGGTGGCGTTCGCCGCGTACGCGTTCATTCGCTTGATCCCCGCCTCGCCGTTGCTCAGCACCACGACCAGCGACCCCGGGTGCTCCGCGTCGCCGGTGCGCACCCAGGCGATGCAGTTGGGGTGGTCGAAGGTGTCGTGCTGGTCGCCGAACTGGTAGCGCCGGCGGGCATCGAGCAGGACGTCGATGAGGGTCCGGTGGCTGGTCAGCGTGCAGTGCTCCTCCGTCGCGCCGTAGTAGTCCGCATAGAACACGCAGGGGTAGCCGCCCTCGCGCAGCAGGATCAGGGCGTAGGCGAGCGGCTTGAACCAGTCGTCCACCCAGCTCTCGAGCGACTGGCCGGGCTGGGTGTCGTGGTTGTCCACGAACGTCACCGCGGCCATCGGGTCGGCCTGGGTCAGGGTCCCGTCGAAGATCGTCCGCAGATCGAAGGCGTTCCCCGCCCGCGCCGCCTCCATCATGCGGAAGTGCAGGGGGACATCGAAGAGCTTCATCACGCCCTCCGTCTGCCCGAGGTACGCCTGCAGCTCGGCCACCACCGGCGACCAGTACTCGCCGATGCCGAGCAGCTCGCGGCCGCCGAAGTGGGTGCGGATGTGGTGGAAGAAGTCGCGGTAGAAGCTCGCCGGGATGTGCTTCACTGCGTCGAGCCGGAAGCCGTCGACCTGAGTCGTGTCCACGAACCAGCGGCCCCAGTAGAACAGCTCCTCGCGGACAGCGGGATTGTAGACGTCCACGTCGCAGCCCATCAGGTGATCGAAGTTGCCGAACTCGGCGCTGACCTCGTCGCTGAAGGTCTTGCCGTTGAGGAGGTAGATCCGGTAGTCCTCCGGCGCCTCGGCGTTGCAGTCGGTGCTGGTGAAGCAGGTGGCGTTCCATTCGAAGGTCGAGTGGGCGCCGTGCCGGCCCGGGAAGGTGAAGCGGGTCCAGGCGCGCATGCGGTACGGCTCGGAGAGCCGCTCACTGCGGGCATCGGGGTCGACCTCGACGGCGTCCACCTCCTCGGTCTCATCGGCCCCCTGGCGATGGTTGAGGACCACGTCGGCGTAGACCTGGAGACCTGCGCCGTGCGCGGCCGCGATCGCGGCCAGCAACTGCTCGCGGGTGCCGTACTTGGTGCGGACCTCACCCTTCTGGTCGAACTCGCCGAGGTCGAAGAGGTCGTAGACCCCGTAGCCGGTGTCGTCGATCCCGCCGGCGCCCTTGTAGGCCGGTGGGATCCACACGGCGGTGATGCCGGCGTGGCAGAGGGGCGTGGCGCTGGCGGCGAGCTCGTCCCAAAGCGAGCCGTCGTTGCGGGAGTGCCAGTGGAAGAACTGGAACAGGACGCCGTTGCCGATCATCGGACCTCGCGCGGCGGACGGGGAATCGGCGCGGGCACCGGCCGCCGGGTCCCCTTGGATCCGGCAAAGCTGCGTCTGTTCCCGAGGCGGCGGAAGGTGAGCGGGCAGGCCGCCCGGCCTACATCCGGACGTGCCGGTCGGCCTCGGTAGCGCTGGCGAGGATGTCGCGCCGGAGCCGGGCGGCGGTCTGGAGCACCCGGACGGGATAGCGGGAGCAGCGGGGAGTGTTGGCGCCGCGAACGCAGCCGTTGTAGCGGCGGAGGGCGACGGTCACCGAGCGCGAGCGCACCAGGTAGAGGTGGAGGATCCGCGCGCCGTGGCAGATGTTGCTGTCCACGTTGGTCAGGTCCGCCGAGCCGCAGCCGTAGCTGCCGGCGTGCATCGGCATCACCTGCATCAGGCCGATCGCGCCCTGGCTGCTCACGGCGGTGGAGTCGAGCTGGCGGTTCTCGATGAGCAGCACCGCAGCCAGCAGGCTCGGGCTCACCCGGATGCGACCCGCCTCGCGGGTCACGGCCCAGGCCGCGCGCTCGGCCATGGCCGGGTTCCGGGTCCGCCGGGCGATGGCGCGGGTGAGCGGCTCGTGGGCGAGCCGGGCGGTCACGGCGAACTCGAGGGCGGCGCTGTCGACGCGTGCGGGCCTGGGCGCGCGGGCCGGAGCGGGCTTGGCGGGCGTCGCTCCGGGGGTCGCGGTGCGCCGGGACCCCCGTGCGGCGGCAGCCGCCGGCGACTTGACAGAAGCCGACGACTTGGCGGCCGACGACTTGGATGATGCCGACGGCTTGGCCGATGCCGGAGGCTTGCCCGACGAGGGCTTAGCTGCCGCCGACGGCTTGGCCGAGGGGGCGCCCTTCGCGGCGACCGGCGGCCTGGCGTCAGCCGGCTGCTCGGACGCGCGCGGCGCGGCGGGCCCGGCCGACGGCATGATTGCCTCGAGCAGCGGAACCGGCCCGGACGCGGCCGAACTTCCGCCGGCGGCGCAGGCGGATATCCCCCAGGCTGCCGCAAGCTCCATGGCCAGCGCGGTGCAGCGCGTGCCGAGGCGCGGATCGAGGGTTCGGCGACTGCCCGTCGAGAACGTCAAGGACTCTCCAGGTAAAGATGGGAGCACTATCGCCGACGCCGGATGGGGGCTCAAGTGTGGGAATCCTGACTGCGACGAGAAAGGCGACAGCCGCCGGCCGAGGTGCATTTGCGTGCCACGCGCAACTCAATGCATGGGGAGCCGAAGGACCCGAATTGGGGGTAGGAGTGCAGGGGTTCGCATGCCTGGCTGGGAGTCGGGGATCGTTACAAAGGGGGAGGCCGGGGAGGGCATTCGCGAGCGGAATGCAGGCCTTGGGGAGGTGCTATCTTCGTTGGGTGGTGAGCGATCGGAGGGCGGTGGTTGGGGAGCCCGGGGTCACTGCTTCTGCGGATGGCGCATACCGTGAATGACCCCAGGGGCGAGAGCGAGGTCCTCCGCCACCGGCAGGTGGAGGCCGAGGGCGCCTCGATCCACGTGGTCGAAGGTGGGTCGCCGGGCCAGCCGCCCGTGCTCTTCGTGCACGGCTGGCCCGAGAACTGGGCTGCCTTCGAGCGCGTCATGCTCCTGCTCCAGGACCGCGCGCACGTGGTCGCGATGGACCTGCCCGGAATCGGCGGCTCGCCCACCGCGGCTCCGTCGGGCGACAAGCGAACACTCGCGCGGTACGTGCGCGGCGTGATCGCGGCGCTCGGCCTCGAGCGGGTCACGCTGGTGGGGCACGACGTCGGCGGACAGATCGTGTACGCCTTTCTCCATGCCTTTCCGACGGAGCTCAGCCGGGCGGTGATCATGAACGTCGCCGTGCCCGGCGTCGCGCCCTGGGTGGAGATCAAACGCAATCCGGCGATCTGGCATTTCGAGTTTCATGCGATTCCCGAGCTTCCCGAGGCCCTCGTGACCGGCAGGCAGGCTGCGTACTTCGCGTACTTCTACGACCGCCTCTCGGCCCGGCCCGGCGGGGTCGGCGCGCGCGCGCGGGAAGCGTACGCGGAAGCGTATGCCCGTCCGGAGGCGCTTCGCGCCGGCTTCGACTGGTACCGCGGGTTCCCGCAGGACGAGCGGAACAACATCGCCGTCGAGCGGCAGACGGTGGACACGCCGGTCCTCTACCTGCGGGGCAGCAAGGATTCGGGACTCGGTCTGGAGCGCTACGTGGAAGGCCTCCGGCACGGCGGGCTGCGCGACGTGGAGGGAGCCGAGATCGCGGACAGCGGTCACTTCGCGCCCGACGAGCAGCCCGAGTCGGTGGCGGCCGCGCTGGAGCGCTTCCTGCAGCTTGGCAGTCCGGGCGAGGTGCGCGCGTGAGCGTGACGACGGACGATCGCGCCCGGCAGGCACTCCGCGGCGGCGGCGAGATGGGCGCGCTCATCCGGGCGCACGACTGGAGCGCCACGCCGCTGGGACCGGCGGCCGAGTGGCCGCAGAGCCTCCGCACCACGCTCGCGCTCCTGCTCAGCACCCGCCACCCGATGTTCATCTGGTGGGGCCCCGAGCTGATCCAGTTCTACAACGACGCCTACAGCCGGAGCCTGGGGCCGGACCGGCACCCGAGCGCGCTCGGCGGGCGGGGACGCGAGTGCTGGGCGGAGATCTGGCCCGTGATCGGACCGGAGGTCGAGTCCATCATGGCCGGCGGCGAGTCCACCTGGCACGAGGACCACCTGGTCCCGATCACCCGCGGGAGCCACGTCCAGGACGTGTACTGGAGCTACAGCTACAGCCCCATCCTGCACGACGAGGGCGGCGTGGGCGGCGTGCTGGTGACGGTGCAGGAGACCACCAAGCGAGTCGTCACCGAGCGCCGCGGCCGCCTGCTCCGGGAGCTGGCGGCGCGCGAGCTCCGGACCGAATCGGAGCGGGACGTGATCGAGGCCGCCGCCGCCGTGCTCGACGGGCACCCCGATGACGTGCCGTTCGCGCTCCTCTACCTGACCGATGCGGCGGGCGAGCTGCGCCTGGCGCGCGCGATCGGCCTTCCGGCCGGGCACCGCGCCGCCCCGCTCACGCTCGATCCCTCGACCGCCGGCGTCTGGCCGGTGGCGACGGCGCTGACGGTCCAGGCTCCGGTGCTGGTGAGCGGGCTGCCGGCGGCGGTGGGCGAGATCCGGCGCGGCTCCGCGCCCGAGCCGGTGCGCGAGGCCGTGCTGGTCCCGCTGGTCCCCGCGCTCGCGAGCCCTGGCTTCGCCGGCCTGCTGATGGCCGGCATCAGCCCTCGCCTGACCGCGGACGAAGAGGCCCGCACCTTCGTCGAGCAAGTGGCGCGGGAGATCACCCACGCGCTCGACCGGGCGCGCGGCGAGGCGCAGGTGCGGCGCGCCTGGCAGGCGGCCGAGCTGGCCGCGGCGGAGCGGGATGTCGAGCGGCGCCAGCTCCTGACCGTGCTCGAGCAGTCGCCCGCGGCGATCATGCTCGCCGACGCGCCGTCCGGCCGGGTGACGTTCGCCAACGAGCGGGTCCGCCGGATCTTCGGCCAGGTCGAGCCGTCGGAGCTGATCGAGGCCTACAGCGAACGGTGGCGAGGGCTGCACCCGGACGAGCGGCCGCTGGCCCAGGGTGAGTGGCCCCTGACCCGGGCGCTTCGGCAGGGGGAGGTCGTCTCCAACGAGACCGTGCTGATCGAGGATGCCGCCGGCCGACGCATGGAGATCGTCGCCAACGCCGCGCCGGTGCGCGACGCCCAGGGCCAGGTCATCGCCGCGGTGCTGATGTGCTGGGACGTGACGGCGGAGCGACGGATCGAGCGGCGGCTCCGCGACGCCGAGCGCCTGCAATCGGTCGGCACGCTGGCCGGGGGCGTGGCGCATGAGGTCAACAACCAGATGAC
>DASSYY010000354.1:0-2542 GCA_035703025.1 Gemmatimonadales bacterium
CTCGTGCACGACGCCGGCGCGCTCCGCCTGGCGGTGAAGGGGCATCGTCTCCTGCCGGAGCCGCGCCGCGAGGCCGATGGGCATGGCGAACTATAGCAGGACCGCTTGCTCCTCCGCGGCCGGGGTCCGGACCTCGCGGCCCTCGAGCTGGTGGCGCCGCCGCCGCCCTTCGTCCACCGGGAAGCCATGGCGGCGCTGCAGCTCGTGCAGCCGGCCGGCGAGCGCCCGCTGATAGGCCGGACTCGCGCCCTCGCTCCGCGCGTAGTGGCGGGCGTAGCGCTCGGCCAGCGCCGGGAACTCGCGGGCGAGCACGGGAAGGAAGCGGTGCCGCGCCGCGGGGCCGAGCCGGAGCGCCGACCCGACCACGTAGCGGGCCCCGGCTTCCTTCGCCGCGCCCAGGAGCCGGTCCAGCTGCGCGCGCCCATCGGTGATCCCGGGCAGGATGGGCGCCACGAGAAGCCCCGCATGGACACCGCCGGCGGTGAGGCGAGCGAGCGCGCGGATGCGCGCCGCCGGCACCGGCGAGCGCAGCTCCAGCCGGCGCGCGAGCCGGCGGTCCAGCGTGGCGAGCGAGATGTTGACCGTCACCTCGTGCCGCTCGGCGAGGCGGCGGAGCAGCTCGAGATCGCGGGTGACGAGCGGCGACTTGGTGATGATGCCGAGCCCGAGGCCGCGATACTGGAGCAGTACCTCGAGCACCCGCCGGGTGAGCCGGAACCGCCGCTCCGCCGGCTGATACGGGTCGGTGGCCGTCCCGATGACCAGCGAGTGGCCGCCGAGCCGTGCCGGATCGAGCGTGCGCGCCAGGACCTCGGCCACGCCGGTCTTCACCAGAATCCGCCGCTCGAAGGCCTCCCATGCGGGCATCGGCTCGGCGGCGGCCCCGCTCCGCTCCATCGCGTACCGGTGGGTGTCGCGCGCGTAGCAGTAGGTGCAGCCGAACTCGCAGCCGACATAGGGATTGATCGACCAGAAGCCCATGCCCGTGGCGGCCGCCGTGTTGAGCACCGACCGCACCGAGAGCGCGAGGAACCGGGTCCCGCGCTCCCGCTCGTCCAGCACCTCCCACCGCCGCGCCGGCTCCGGCGTGGACGGCAGGAGGTCGAGCTGCCGGCCCGTCACCCGCAGCGCCCCCATCCGCAGTGCCGGCAGCTGACGCAGCCCGAGGCGCGGATGAGCGGACCCGCGCATTCGGGGCAGACGCGGACCGCGGTGGGCGGAAAGCCTTCGGCGCCGGCGGGTGCGGGGCGGGGTGGGAGCGGCGACATGGTCCCTCCGGGCTTCGGTATTTGTTCGGTACGCCGCCTCATAAATGCCGCGCGCGCGGCCGCCTGTCAAGAGCGCCGACCGAGTAGGTGCGACGGAGGTCCCCGAGCTAGCTTTGCGTGGTGCAATGAACCCGATCGAACTGTGGTACGAAGGCGCCCGCGGGGCACGACTCTACTGCCGAAGCTGGCCGGCGGCGGAGCCGCGGGCCACGCTCATCGCCCTGCACGGGCTCGGCGATCACTCAGGGCTCTACCCCATGATCGGCGAGCGGCTCGCGGCCCGCGGAATTGCCGTCCTCACGCCCGACCTGCGCGGGAACGGCCGCTCGCCGGGGCAGCGTGGATACGTCGATGCCTGGGCCGATCTGCGCGAGGACCTCGGACGCCTCGTCGAGCGCTCACGGGCGGAGCCGGCTGGGGGCCCGCTGTTTCTGCTCGGCATGAGCCTCGGCGGATTGGTGGTGCTCGACTATGCGCTCCAGCATCCCGAGGGACTTCGCGGCGTCATTGCGCTCTCGCCGCCGCTCGGGGAGCTCGGCGTGCCGGCCCCGCTGCTGGCGCTGGGCCGGGTGCTCTCGCGGGTCTGGCCGCGGTTCTCGCTGGAGACGGGAATGGACCTCACCGGCCTCTCGCGCGACGCGACAGTAGTGGAGCGGATCCTGGCCGATCCGCTGTTCCATCGCCGCGGCACCGCCCGGCTCTCGACCGAGGTCACGCGTACGATCGCCCGGGTCCAGGCGGAGGCGGGCCGGTTCGCGGTGCCGCTGCTCGTCCAGCACGGCGGGGCGGACCGGATGGTGCCGCCGGACGGGAGCCGGCGGTTCGTCTCGCGGGTAGGTCATTCCGACCGGCGGCTGCTCGAGTACCCCGACGCCTACCACGCACTGCTGGCCGACCTCGACGGCGAGCGGGTGCTCGCGGACCTGGGGGAGTGGATCCTCCAGCGCCTGTGAGCAGAATCCGGCGATCGACACGTTTCACCAGTGAGTTCGCTTGCGCCGCGCCGGTCGGCGCGACATGTTGACCGCGCCGAGCCCACCACTCCTCTGTCCACGACGTTCCGTGCCGCTCGCGGCCGCCTCGTCACGAGGAATTCCATGCCGATCCGACTCCGGAGCCTGCCGCTCGCCGGCCTCACCGCGCTCCTCTTCCTGCTTGCCGGCGCCGTCACCCCAGCCGAGGCACAGTTCGGGAAGAAGCTGAAGAACGCGCTCAAGCAGAACGCCGAGGACAAGGCCGTGCAGGCGGCGGTCGGCGAGCAGGACAAGGCGGTC
>DASSYY010000411.1:0-2507 GCA_035703025.1 Gemmatimonadales bacterium
CGGCCTTGGGCCGTCCGGTCGTGCCGCCGGAGAAGAGCCAGATCGCCGGGTCGTCGGGATGGGTGGGGTAGTTCTGCCGGGTGTCCGGGGCAGCCGCGAGGCGCTCGGTGAACTCGCGGCTGCCGACCCGGAGGAGCGCCGGCGCGTGCGCCGCCTGACCGGAGGCGGCCTGGAAGGCTTCGGCGCGATCGTCCGCCACCAGCGGCGCCACCGCTCGGCAGTACTCGAAGAAGTAGGCGATCGCGTCGGGCTTGAGCTCCGGGTTGACCATCACTACCACGGCGCCGATCTTCAAGATGCCGAACAGCGCACCAACGAAGTCGGGACCGTCGGGCAGGGCGATGATCACGCGCTGCTCCGGCGCCACGCCCGCCGAGCCGAGCACGTAGGCATAGCGGTTGGCCAGCGCCTGAACCTCACCGTAGGTGAAGCGGCGAGCGTCGGTGATCAACGCGGTCCGGTCCCCCCGCCCTTCGCGCACTCGGGCGTCGAGGAACCAGTCGGCGAGGTTGAGCTGGGTGGGAAGCTCTTCTGTCATTGCGGAGCCGGTATCTGACACGTCGTGCGACAGCCCAGGATGACACGATAACCGTGCAGCCGCTCGCCGCAATGACCTGGGAGGAAGCCCGGGCTGCCGCCGGCCCGGGCTCCGTCGCCGTCCTGCCGGTCGGAGCGATCGAGGCACACGGCCCGCACCTGCCGCTGGAGACCGACGTCATCATCGCCCAGGCGATGGCGCGCAACGGCGCGGCGAGACTGGCCGCCCGTGGGCTGAGAGTCCTGGTGCTCCCTCCCCTGAGCTACACGTCGGCCGGGTTCGCGCGGGGCTTCGCCGGTACGCTCTCGCTTCGGCCCGAGACCGTCGTGGCGACGGTGGTGGACATTGCCGGCAGTCTGTCGCGCCACGGGTACACAGCGCTGGCGATCGCCAACGCGCATCTCGACCCCGACCATCTCGCTTCGATCGAGGCTGCCGTGAACCAGATCCGCCGCGGCTTTCGCCTCCGGGTGGCGTTTCCCAACCTGGCCACGAAGCCATGGGCGCTCCGGCTCAGCGACGAGTTCAAGAGCGGCGCCTGCCACGCCGGACAGTTCGAGACCTCGATCGTTCTGGCCGAACGGCCAGACCTGGTGCGAGCGTCCACGATGGCGGCGCTGCAGCCGAATCCGGCGTCGCTCTCCCGCGCGATCCGGGAGGGGAAAGTGGACTTCGAGGAGGCGGGCGGGCCCCGGGCGTACTTCGGATACCCGGCGCAGGCAACCACGGAGGAGGGCCGCGCGACGGTCGAGGTCCTCGGCGCGATCCTCGACGAGGCCGTGCAGGCGGAGCTCGCGTGAGCACCGCGGCCCGCCGGGTGGCGGTGGTCACCGGGGCCGGCCGCGGCATCGGTGCCGCCACCGCGCGCGCGCTCGCCGACGCCGGTCTCGACGTCGTGCTCGCGGCGCGTACGCGGGAGCAGGTCGAGCGGCAGGCCGCGGGGCTGGGCGCGAAGGGCGCCCGGGCGAGGGCAGTGGTCTGCGACGTCACGAGCGAGTCGAGCGTCGAGGCGCTCTCCCGCCAGGCCGCCGAGCTGGGACCGGTCGGTGTGCTGGTCAACAACGCGGGCGCTGCCGGATCGATGCCGCTCGGGCGAACGTCGCTGGACGAGTGGAACCGGCTCCTGGCGGTCAACGCGACGGGCGCGTTCCTCTGCACCCGGGCGTTTCTGCCCGGGATGCTGGAGCGGAAGTGGGGTCGCGTGGTGAACGTCGCTTCTACGGCGGGGCTCGCCGGGGCCAGGTATCTCGCGGCGTACACCGCGGCGAAGCACGCGCTCGTGGGACTCACCCGGTCCGTGGCGGCGGAGGTGGCGGGTACCGGGGTCACCGCCAACGCGGTGTGCCCCGGGTTCGTGGATACCGACATGACCGTGGAGACGGTGAACCGGATCGTGGCGAAGACGGGGCGGTCACCGGAAGCGGCACTGGCGGCCGCGCTCGCCTCGGCAGGCCAGCGCCGGCTGATCTCCGCCGATGAGGTCGCCGCGGCCGTGGTCGCGCTCGCGACGGGCCCCGAGCAGGATCCACCCAACGGCCAGGCGCTGGTGCTGGACGGAGGCGACTCGATGGCCGGACGGTTCACGATCGTCAATCCGGAGGAGCTCGGCGCGCCGCGCGGCTGGAGCAATGGCCTGCTCGCGCGGGAAGCGGGCCGGATGCTGTTCATCGCCGGGCAGACCGCGCGCGACGCGGCCGGGCAAGTGCCGGCGGCGGACTTCGTCGCACAGTTCGACCGAGCCCTCGGCAACGTGCTCGCGGTCCTTCGGGCGGCGGGAGGCGGGCCGGAGGACGTCGGGCGGTTCACCATCTACGTGACGGACATGGGGCAGTACCGCAGCAGCCTGAAGCCGCTGGGCGAGGTGTACCGGAAGCGGATGGGCCGGCACTATCCCGCGATGGCGCTGGTGGAGGTGAGGTCGCTGGTGGATCCGAATGCCGTGGTGGAGATCGAGGCGACGGCATGCCTC
>DASSYY010000008.1:0-7468 GCA_035703025.1 Gemmatimonadales bacterium
CTGCTGGGCGTGCCGCTGGTCAAGCGCAGCGTGCGGGCGCAGGGAGGGGTGCAGGAGGTGATGATCGGCTACTCGGACTCGAACAAGGATGGCGGCTTCCTGACCTCGAATTGGGAGCTGTACAAGGCCCAGATCAAGCTCACCCGGGTGGGGAAGGAGCTGGGCGTGCCGATCGCCTTCTTTCACGGGCGGGGCGGGTCGGTGAGCCGGGGCGGGGCGCCGACCGGCCGTGCGATCGCGGCGCAGCCGGCCGGGTCGATCGGGGGGCGGATGCGGATCACCGAGCAGGGCGAGGTGGTCTCGTTCAAGTACGCCAACCGCGGCACGGCCCAGTACCAGATCGAGCTGCTCGCGGCCAGCGTGGTGGAGCACACGCTCAAGTCCGAGCGCGAGGAAGCGCTGGTTCCCACGGCGGAGTTCGACGAGGCGATGGAGGCGCTGTCGGGCGCGGCGCAGGCAGCCTACCGGAAGCTGGTGGACCATCCTGACCTGCTCCCGTACTACCAGGCGGCCAGTCCGCTGGAGGAGATCTCCCTCCTCAACCTCGGCTCCCGGCCGGCGCGCCGGTTCGGCGCGCGCTCGCTCAGCGACTTGCGCGCGATCCCGTGGGTCTTCGCCTGGTCGCAGAACCGGCATTTCGTGCCCGGCTGGTTCGGGATGGGCAGCGGTGTGCTGACCTTCCTGCAGGTGCGCGCCGAGCGTGGGGCGGCGCTCATCCATCGGATGTACGGCGATTCGCGCCTCTTCCGGCTGATCGTCGACGAGGTCGAGAAGACGCTGTCCTACGTGGATCTGGAGATGGCGCGGGAGTATGCGGAGCTGGTGCCGGACGAGCGGGTGCGTGCCGCGATCTTTCCGCTGATCGAGGAGGAGTTCCACCGGACGGTGGAGGCGGTGCTCCGCATCAGCGGCGCGACGGAGCTGGCCGAGCGGTTCCCGCGGTTCCGGCGCAAGTTGGCGCGCCGGCTCCCGATCCTGAACATGATCTCGCGCCAGCAGATCGAGCTGTTGCGCCGGTTCCGGGAGAGCGGAAGCGACAAGTCGCAGGAGGAGCTGCTCTCGGCGCTGCTGCTGTCGATCAACTGCATCGCGACGGGGTTCGGGGCGACGGGGTAGGCCTGCCCGAGTGACTCAGAGGGATGCGACACCGGAGCCCGTCCTCCGCTTCCGCTCCGTATTCACCCGCAGCTGCCCGCACGCCGCGTCGATGTCCAGCCCGCGGCTCCGGCGTACGGTTGCCTCGATCCCCTGGTTCCGGAGCCGAGCCGCGAACGCCCGGATCCGCTCGGCGGTCGTGGGTGTCAGGTCCGGAGCGCCGCCCGGGTGAAGCGGCAGGATGTTGACCAGCGCGCCCAGGCGGCGGGCCAGCCGGGCCAGCCGGTCGGCGTCCGCGTCCCGGTCGTTCACCCCGCCGATCATGACGTACTCGAACGTGATCCGCTTGCGGAACGCCGCCGCGGCCGCCAGCACGGCCTCGAGGTCGTACTTCTTCTCGATCGGCATGATGCCCAGGCGCTGGGCCGAGGTCGGGGCATGCAGGGAAATGGCGAGGCGGAACTGCTCCGGCCGGCGCGAGAGCGCCTGCATGCCGGGCAGGATGCCCACCGTCGACACGGTGATGTGGCGGGCGCCGATCCCGAACCCGTCGGGGGCGTTGAGCACGGTCAGGGCGGTATCCACCGCCGGCCAGTTGAGCAGGGGCTCGCCCATGCCCATGAATACCACGTTGGTGGGCACGCTCGCCGGGTCCCGGAGGACGACCTCCCGCACTTGGCCCGAGATCTCGAATGCCGAAAGGTTCCGCCGGTAGCCCATCTGTCCGGTGGCGCAGAACGCGCACTTGAGGGCGCACCCGGCCTGGGAGCTGATACAGAGCGTCCGCCGGCTGCCCGACGGGATGAGCACGGACTCGATGGCCTCGCCGTCGGCCAGCCGCCACAGGAACTTCCGGGTCCCGTCGGCCGACACCTGCTCCACCTCGGCGGCCAGCCGGGGGAGCGGAAAGGCCGTTTCCAGCTCCGCCCGGAGGGCCAGCGGAAGCTCCGTGGCCTCCGACCATGCGGCCACGGGCGCCTGCCAGAGCCGGCGGAGCATCTGACCCACCCGGTACCCGGGCAGCCCGCGCTCGGCCGCCCACGCGGCCAGGAGCTCGCGGGCGGCGGCCGGCGGGTGGTCCAGCAGGTTCACGGGCGGGCGGGGCGCCGCGGCGGGGTGGTGACTCATCGTGTTGGAATCTAATCGGATAGCCCCTGGGCGGGCGGGCCGTCCGGGCCCGATCTCGCATTGCCCACCCCCCCGCCGACGGTTACGTTTGTCGCATGCACTGCCTGGCCGTGCCGTGCTCCTGACCGAGATGCTCTCGCCGGACCGGGTGGTGGTGCCGCTCAACGTCGGCGACCGGCATACGGCCATCGCGGTGCTCACTCGAAAACTGGCGGATCTCGCGAACGCCGCCCCGGAGGACGTCCTGGCCGCGGTGCTGGAGCGGGAGTCGGTGCAGAGCACCGGCATCGGCTTCGGCGTGGCGATCCCGCATGGCCGTTGCTCGGCGGTGCGCGAGCTGTCGATGGTGGCCGGTGTCACTCCTGCACCGATTCCGTTCGACGCCATCGACGGTGAGCCGGTGCGGCTGATTTTCCTCATCGTGGGGCCGGAGGCGTCGGCCGGCCTGCACGTCAAGATCCTGAGTCGCATCGCCCGCCTGGTCCGCCGAGATACGGTGCGCCAGCAACTGCTCGAGGCCACCAGCGCTGATGAGTTCTACAACGTCCTCCTCGACGCCGAAGCGCGTTGACCTGGTTCGCACTGCCACTCCCGCGACCGACACTGTGAGTGCCACCGCCATGCGGACGCACCGCGCAGGCGCGCTGACCCGCGCGCACGTCGGCCAGCAGGTGCGCCTGGGCGGGTGGGTGCACCGTCGGCGCGACCTCGGGGGGCTGGTCTTCATCGACCTGCGTGACCGCGCCGGGCTGGTCCAGCTCTCGTGCAATCCGGACTGGACGCCGGCGGAGGTGATGGAGCGCGCCGCCGCCGCCGGCGCCGAGACCGTCGTGCTGGTCACCGGCACGGTGGCGCTCCGGCCCGAGCCGTCCCGCGACCACGCGCTGGGCTCCCGCGAGGTCGAAGTCCACGTGACCGATCTCGAGATCGCGGGTCCGGCACTCACGCCGGCCATTCCGGTGGCGCGGAAGGAGAAGGAGGAGCTGGCGGCGGAGGAGCTCAGGCTCAAGTACCGGGTACTCGACCTGCGCCGGCCCGAGCTGCAGCAGAACCTGATCCTGCGCCATCGCCTGCTCCAGCGCGCCCGCCGGACGCTGAGCGAGCTGGAATTCCTCGAGATCGAGACCCCGATCCTCACCAAGCCGACGCCCGAGGGCGCGCGCGACTATCTCGTGCCGAGCCGGATCCACCCGGGCGAGTTCTACGCGCTGCCGCAGTCGCCGCAGATCTACAAGCAGCTCCTGATGGTGGCGGGCTTCGACCGGTACTTCCAGATCGCTCGCTGTTTCCGGGACGAAGACCTCAGGGCCGACCGCCAGCCGGAATTCACCCAGATCGACCTCGAAGCGTCGTTCATGAGCGCCGAGAACATCCAGGACGTGGTGGAGCAGGTGCTGGTCGACCTCTGGGAGGAGGGCGGTGTCCAGGTGTCCCGTCCGTTTCCGCGGCTCCCGTGGCGGGACGCGATGGAGCGCTTCGGGATCGACAAGCCGGACCTGCGCTACGGCCTCGAGATCCGCGACCTGACCCCGCTGATCGGGGCGGACGCCGCGCCGTTCGTGGCCGAGACGCGCGCGGCGGGCGGCCGTCTCCGGGCGATCGTGTTCCCGGGCGGCGCCTCGCTCGCCCGCAAGGACATCGACGCGCTGACCTCGGCCGCCAGGGAAGCCAAGGCGGGCGGGCTCATCTGGGCGCGCCGGACCGCCGGCGGCTGGGAAGGGCAGGGCGTCAAGGCCCTGGGCCAGACGCTGCTCGATGCCGTCGGGGGCACCGAGGGCGACCTGCTGCTCGCGGTCGTCGGCCCCGACGGCGTCACGTCACCGGCGCTGCACGCGGTGCGGACCGCGCTCACGCGGCGGCCGGAGGTGCGGCCGACGACCGCGCACGCCTTCACCTGGGTGGTGGACTTCCCGCTGTTCGAGGTGGATCCCGAGACCGGCCAGCACGTCCCGGCCCACCATCCGTTCACGGCGCCTCACCCGGCGGACCGGCACACGCTCGACTCCGACCCGGGCCGGGCGCGGGCGCTGCACTACGACGCGGTCTACAACGGGAACGAGCTCGGCAGCGGCTCGATCCGGATCACCGATCCGGTGCTGCAGCGGCGGATCTTCGAGCTGCTCGGGATCCCGGAGGCGGAGGTCCGGCGCCGGTTCGGCTTCCTGCTCGACGGGCTCGCCGCCGGGGCACCGCCGCACGGCGGGTTCGCGCTCGGGTTCGACCGCATCACGATGCTGCTGGCGGGCGCGCCGTCGCTCCGGGACGTGATCGCCTTTCCCAAGACTACGGCCGCGCGCGCCCTGTTCGAGGGCGCGCCGACGCCGGTGGACCCGAACGACCTCAGGGCGCTGCACCTGCGACCGGCGGACGAGTAGCCATGGCCGACGACCACCACCATCGACTCTCGGCCGAAGGCGCGGACCCGCTCCTGTTCGCGGGCGTCAACGACGCCAACCTGCTGGAGCTCCAGCGGACGCTGGGCGTGCGGGTGTCGTTCCGGGGCGACGCGGTGAACCTGACCGGCAGCAGCGAGCAGATCGAGCGGGCGACCCCGATCGTGCAGGGACTGCTGGACCTGGCGCGGATGGGGGAGCCGGTCTCGCCCGACGATGTGGTCCGGCTGGCGTCGGAGGGCGTGCCGGGCGACCTGCCGGCCCAGACCAGCGACGGGAAGATCGTGCTGCCGGGGCTCCGCCGCGCCATCGTGCCCAAGACCCAGGGCCAGCGCGACTATCTCCAGGCGATCAGCAACCACGACATCGTGGTCGGCATCGGCCCGGCCGGCACGGGCAAGACCTATCTCGCGGTCGCCAAGGCGGTGGAGGCGCTCGCGCGGAAGCGGGTCAAGCGGATCATCCTGGCGCGGCCCGCCGTCGAGGCCGGTGAGTCGCTCGGCTTCCTGCCCGGCGATCTCCAGGCGAAGGTGGATCCCTACCTCCGCCCGCTGTACGACGCGCTCGAGGACATGATGCCGCACGACCGGGTCCAGCGCGCGCTCGAGACCCGGACGATCGAGATCGCGCCGCTGGCGTACATGCGCGGGCGCACGCTGGCCGATGCCTTCATCATTCTCGACGAGGCGCAGAACGCGACGGGCGCGCAGATGAAGATGTTCCTGACCCGCCTGGGCGTGAACAGCAAGACGGTGGTGACCGGCGACAAGACGCAGATCGATCTGCCCCGGCGCGAGGACAGCGGCCTCGTGCAGGTGGAGCGGGTGCTGCCCGGAATCGAAGGGATCGCGTTCCAGTACCTGCACGAGGCGGACGTCGTGCGGCACCGGCTGGTGCGCGAGATCATCCGGGCCTATGCGGAGGATCAGAACGGCTGATGGCTCGCGGGGAGTTGCCTCGAAGCCCCTTTGGGAACACCCTGTCCGACCGGATCAGGTTTCACATCGTCCGGTGGGTGCCCCTGCTCGTCACCGCCGTCCTCACGTACCTGCTGTTCCCGCCGCCCGCCGGTGTCGGCTCCCGCATCCCGGACGCAGGCCAGCGCTCCGAGCGCACGGTCGTGGCGCCCTTCCCCTTCCAGGTGCGGAAGAGCACGGACGAGATCGCGCGCGAGGGCGAGTCCCGCGCGCTGACCGCGCAGCCGGTCTACCGCTTCAGCCCCACCGCCTACGACTCGTCGCTCGCGTCCGCCCGCGACTTCTTCGCCGATCTCGAGCGGGCCAGCGCCGAGGGGCCCGAGCTGATGCGGGCCGTCGCGGCCAGCCAGGCGCACCTGGGCCCGGAGGAGACCCGCTACCTCGCCGACCCCGAGCACCGTCGCGCGATGCGCGAGCTGGTCACCCACTTCCTCGGCGACATGCTGTCGCGCGGCGTCGCCGACGCAGGCGTGATCCGCGGCGAAGCGAGCCGCCAGATCACCCTCCGGCGGAACGACGCCGAGCGGGTGGTGGCGCGCGACTCGGTCCTCACGTTCGCGGATCTCATGGAGCAGGCCGAGGCCGCCGGGATCGTGGTGGAGGACCCGGCCGGCCAGCGAACCCTCCGGCGGATCGTGGGCGCGTTCTACCATCCGACGATCGTGCCCGACGCCACGCTCACGAGCGCGCGCCGCGAACAGCTTCGCGCCAGCGTCGACCCGATCCGCTACGGCGTGCGCGCGGGCGAGCAGATCGTCGCGGCCGGGCAGGGGGTCACGGAGGAGATCCGGGCCAAGCTCATCGGCCTCCGGCAGGAAATGCTGCGGCGTGGGGCGATCGGCTACTGGACGCCCGGCCTCGTGGGCGCATTGCTGTACAACACGATCGTGCTGAGCGTATTCTGGCTGCTGATGGTGTTCTACCGGCGCGAGACCTACGTCGAGCTTCGGGAGATGGTGTTCTTCGGCGCGCTCTTCTGCCTCGTGATCGTCATCACGGCCGGCACCACCCAGCTGCTCCTGCCGATCCGGCCAGAGATGGTGCCGATCCCGTTCGCCGCCATCCTGGTGACGCTGCTCTACAGCGGGCGGATCGGCGTGTTCGCCGCGCTCACGCTGGCGGTGCTGCTCGACGGCCAGTGGGCGCTCGGCGACACGGGCATCCTGTTCTTCGGCCTGGTCGGTGGCGTGGCGGGGGCGATCGGCATCCGGGCGGTGCGGCGGCGCCGGCATCTCTACGTGACCGTGGCGGTCGTGGCGGCCGCGAGCGTGCTGGCCTCGCTCACGATCGGCCTGCTTCAGGGGTGGGCCACGATCACGATCGTGGCCAGCGCGCTCCTCGGCTCGCTCATGGCGCTGGCCAGTGCGGCGCTGGCCATGCTGGTCATGCCGCTCGCGGAGTCGGGCACCCGCATCACGACCGACCTGACGCTGCTGGAGCTCTCGGACCTCGGGCGGCCGCTGCTCCGCCGCCTGGCGCTCGAGGCCCCGGGCACCTGGGCCCACAGCCTGGCCATGGCCAACCTCTGCGAGTCGGCCTGCAACATCATCGGCGCGAACGGGCTGCTCGCGCGGGTGGGCTGCTACTACCATGACATCGGCAAGCTCGGGGCGCCGGGGTTCTTCGTCGAAAACCAGGGCGGCGGCCCCAACCCGCACGACCAGCTTCCGCCCACCGAGTCGGCGCGGATCATCCGCCAGCACGTGCTGGACGGCATCGCCCTCGCCGAGGCGGCGGGGCTGCCGCGGGTCGTGAAGGCGTTCATTCCGGAGCACCACGGGACGAGCGAGATCACCTACTTCCTCATGCGGGCGCGGCACAGCCTCGGGAACGCCGTGCCCAATCCGGCCGACTACCGCTACCCCGGCCCGCGGC
>DASSYY010000175.1:0-7414 GCA_035703025.1 Gemmatimonadales bacterium
CGCCGAGGCGCTCTTTGCGCAGCGCGGCTTGAGTGCGGACGGCACCGGGGACACGAGGTTGGACTACCTCGACGTGCCCGTCTACCTGAGGGTCCAGGCGCCGACCCCGGGCATTTCCCCCTTGGGCTACGTCGGACCCCAGGTGTCGTTCGAGGTAAACTGCAAGAACGGCGACCTCGACTGCTCGGACAACGGCCGCTCGACCACGGACTATGCCGGCGTCATCGGTGCCGGCGTGAAGTTCGGCAGCGGAGGCAAAGCGAGCTTCACCGCCGAGGCCCGGTACGTCTACGGATTGAAGGACCTCAAGCTCGACACCGTGACGAGCTCGGAGAGTTTCAAGACGCGCTCGTTCCTGCTGCTCGCCGGAATCGTCTTCTAGCGCCGGCTCCGACGTCACCTTGATCCGGGCCAGCTCCGCGACCTCGAGGGTGCGAGGTCTCGCTGCCGGTCCGGGTCCCTGCGCCGTTAGCCGCGCCGCCAGGCCGGCAGCAGCAGGTCGAAACGCGCTCCGGGCCCGTCTCCGCCGAAATACACCAGGTCGCCGCCGGCGCGCCGCGCGAGGCCCCGCGAGACCGTGAGCCCCAGGCCCCGCAGCCTGCCCGCTCGGAGCGCGGGCGCCGGCTCGAACAAGCACGCCCGCCGCTCGGGCTGAACTCCCGGCCCATTGTCCGCCACGCTCACCCGCACGCTGCCATCCACCAGGTCCGCTCGGATCACGAGCCGCCCCCCGGGGCGCTCGCTCAGCGCCTCCTGCGCGTTCAGCACCAGGTTGAGCAGGATCTGCTCGACCTCGTGCTCGGCCGCCCCGATCGGGGGAAGCGAGCTGCCGGCCGCGCTCTCCAGGTCGAGCTGCGTGCCCGATCGATGGCTTCGGTGCAGGGCGGCGACGAAATCCAGGCTGTCCTGCAGTGAGACCGGGACGGGCTCCGTCCGGGGGCGGGGAAGCCGCAGCAGCCGATCGAGCAGCTGGAGTGATTGCCCGAGCCGGGCAGTGGCCTCGCGCACCGTCTCCGCCGCGCCCGCGGTCTCGGGCTCGTCACCCATCAGCTCGGTGATGAGGGTCAGGGCCTGGGTGGGATTCCGAAGGTCGTGCACCAGCCAGCGCGCCACCAGGCCGTAGACCGCATGGCGGTTGGCGGCGGCGAGCGTGTCGAATTCGGTGGGGACGACGGGAGCGTGAGTGATCGCCAAAGGTACATCGCGGCCGGCCGGTCGGACCAGCGTGGCCGTGGCGGCCCCCCTTCCGGCGGGGCCGCCACGGCGCGGAGGTCAGGCGCCGTCGACGCCCGGCTCCGGGTCCATCCGCTGCTTGGCCTTGCCGATCTCCTGCTGAACCTTGCCTTTGATTTCCTGCGCCTTGCCCTTGACCTGCTCCCCCGTGTCCCCGGTGGCTCCGCCGACGGTGCCGCGGATGCGCCCTTCGGCCTCCTTTGCGGCGCCCTTCAGCCGGTCCTTCGCGCCCTCGGTAGCAAGATCTTTATTGTCAGCCATGGTATCCTCGTGATCAGGGTTGAGACCTACCCTCACAAGGTGCCCGGGCGGCAGGGGCGGAGCCGTGATCGAACTCACGGAGTTTCGGCGAAGGCCTCGGCGGCGGGTGTGCTCTCGGCGTAGTGGCAGGCGGCCACGGTGGCGCCCACCGGCCGGAGGACCGGTGCCTCGGTACGGCACCGTTCATTGCGCGCCGGATGGAAGCAGCGGGTGTGGAACGGGCATCCCGGCGGCGGGCTCGAGGGGCTGGGCAGGTCACCTCTGAGCACGATGCGGGAGCGCCGTCGTCCCGGGTCGGGCTCGGGCACCGCGGACAGCAGCGCCACGGTATAGGGATGGCGCGGGGTGGCGAGCAGCGCCTCGGTCGGGCCGGACTCGACGATGCGGCCGAGGTACATCACGGCCGCCCGCTGCGCGATCTGCCGCACCACCGCCAGGTCGTGGGCGATGAACAGGTACGACAACCCACGATCCCGCTGCAGGTCGGCGAGCAGGTTGAGCACCTGGGCCTGCACCGAGACGTCGAGCGCGGACACCGGCTCGTCGCAGACGATGAAGCGCGGCTCCACGGCCAGCGCCCGCGCGATCCCGATGCGCTGCCGCTGCCCGCCCGAGAACTCGTGCGGATAGCGCTGCCGATAGTCCGGGTCCAGGCCGACCTCCTCGAGCAGCGCGCCCACCCGCCGCCCGATCTCCGGGCCGGCCGCCAGCCGGTGGATCTCGATTCCCTCCGCGATGGCGGCTCCGACGGTCATCCGGGGGTTGAGGCTCCCGTAGGGGTCCTGGAAGATGATCTGCATCCGGCGGCGGAGCCGTCGGAGCGCGGTACGGTCCAGCCCGAACACGTCCACGCCCTCGAACCGCACTTCCCCGGCCGTCGGCTCCTGCAGTCGCAGGATGGTGCGTCCCACCGAGGACTTGCCGCAGCCGCTCTCACCCACCAGGGCCAGGGTCTCCGCCTGGCCCACCTCGAACGAAACGCCGTCCACCGCCCGGACAGGCGCCCTTCCGCGCGCGAAGAGGCCGTCGGCGCTGTAGTGCTTGACCAGGTCGCGCACCGCGAGGAGGGGCACCTCGAATTCGCTCATCGGGTCGCCGATCCGGATGGAGCCGCGGCCCGCTCCGCCAGCCAGCAGCGGATGCGGTGACCCGGGCCCACCGGGAGCAGCTCAGGCGGCTGTTCGCTCTTCTCGAAGGCCTGGGGACAGCGCGGGCGGAACCGGCACCCCGTGGGCCATGCCGTCGGCGGCGGGACCGTCCCACGGATCGGCGTGAGGCGCTGGACCGGGCCGCTGATGCGCGGGACCGAGGCGAACAACCCCTGGGTGTAGGGATGCGAGGGCCGCGCGAACAGGTCCGCGGTCGTGGCTTCCTCGACGATCTGTCCGGCGTACATGACCGCCACGCGGTCTGCTCTGCCGGCCACGATGCCGAGATCGTGGGTGATGAGCAGCACCGCCATGCCCCGGGTCCGCCGCAACTGGTCGAGCACCTCAAGGATCTGCGCCTGCACCGTGACGTCGAGTGCCGTCGTCGGCTCGTCGGCGACGAGAATCTCCGGCTCGGCGGAGAGCGCGATCGCGATCATCACGCGCTGCCGCATCCCGCCGCTGAGCTGATGCGGATAGGCGTCGAGCCGCTCCGCCGGGTCCGGGATTCCCACTTCCTGCAGCAGCCCGCGCGCGCGCTCGCGCGCCTCCGCCTTGGTCACGCGGAGGTGGGCCCGCACCCCCTCCGCGATCTGGTCGCCGACCGTGAAGACCGGGTTGAGGCTGGTCATCGGATCCTGGAAGATCATGCCGATGCGCCGCCCGCGGACCTGCCGCGGCGCCTCCCCCTCGAGGGCGAGAACATCGGTGTCACGCAGCCGGATCACGCTCGCCGGGTCGATCCGGCCCGGCGGCGGCACGAGCCGGAGCAGAGCCAGGCTCGTGAGGCTCTTGCCGCAGCCCGATTCGCCCACCAGCGCCAGGGTCTCGCCGCGGTCGAGCGTGAAGCTGACCCCGTCGACCGGATGGAATCGGCCGCCGCCGGGCGCGGGGAAGGAGATGCGGAGATCGCGGACGTCGAGGACTCGGGTCATGCGCCTCGGGGATCGAGGGCGTCGCGCAGGGCGTCGCCGACGAGGTTGGTGGCCAGCACGGTGAGCGTGATCATTACTCCGGGGAAGATACCGACCCACGGTGCCGACTCCAGCACCGGCCGCGCGTCGAGGATCATCCCGCCCCAGCTCGGCGTCGGCGGCTGTACGCCGAGGCCGAGGAACGAGAGCCCGGCCTCCAGCAGGATCACGTCGCCCACGCCCAGTGTCGCGGCGACGAGCAGCGGCCCGGCCGTGTTCACGAGCAGGTGCCGGAAGATGATCCGCCGCCGCGACGCGCCGAGCGCCTCGGCGGCCCGCACGTACGTCTCTTCGCGCAGGCGCAGTGCCTCCGCGCGGATCAGGCGGCTGGTGGCGAACCAGCCGGTGGTGCCGATCAGCACGATCAACACCGCGAGCGGCACGCGACTCGCCACGGCCAGCACCACCAGCAGCAGGAACAATCGGGGCACCGCCATGGCGCCGTCGACCAGGCGCATCAGGACGGCGTCCACGCCGCCGCCGAGATACCCGGCCACCAGTCCGACCACCGCGCCAAGAGTGACCGACAGGGCCACGGCGATCCCGGCGACCGCCAGCGACACACGGGCCCCGTTCACGACCCGCGACAGCACGTCCCGGCTCAGCTGGTCCGTGCCGAAGGGATGCGGCCCACTGGGCGGGGCGCTCTGCAGCTCGACCAGGTCGAACTGCTGAAACGGGTCGGGGAGCACGAGCGGCCCCAGGAGCGCGAGCAGGACGAGAAAGACCAGAAACACCAGGCCGGCCCGCCCTCCCGGCGTCCGCCAGGCCGCCCGCAGCAGGTCGGCGATCATCGTCACGACAGGCGGACTCGAGGATCCAGCAGCCCGTACGCGACGTCGGTCAGAAAGCTGGCGAGGACCACGATGCCGGCCACCAGGGTCGCGGCGCCCATGAGAAGCGGGTAGTCGCGGTTGCCGACCGCCGTGGCGGCGAGCGACCCGAGGCCGGGCCAGGCGAACACCGACTCCACGAAAACCGAGCCGGTGACGAGGATCGGGAGCCAGAGGCCGAACAGGGTAAGCACCGGGAAGAGCGCGTTCCGCCATCCGTGCCAGAGCACGCGGCGGTCCGTGAGTCCCTTGGCGCGGGCCGTCAGTATATAAGGAAGGCGGAGGGTCTCGATCAGGGCCGCCCGCTGGTACCGCATGGTGCCGGCGATGCTCACCGCGGACAGCGTGAGGACGGGGAGCACCAGGTGTCGCGCGATGTCCGCCATCGCGGTCAGGGTGCCTCCTTCCAGCAGGGGATCCCGCATCCCGGCCGGCGGAAGCAGCCGCCATTTGACGCCGACCAGCCACGCGAGCACCAGGCCCAGCCAGAACGACGGCGTGGCGTATCCCGCCAGTGACAGGGTCGTGAGCCAGCGGTCCTCCGCCGAGCCCCTGCGCACGGCCTGCCGGACGCCGAGCCAGAGTCCGACCGTGAAGTTGAGCAGCAGTACGACGCCGCCGAGCAGCAGCGTCGCGGGCAGGCGCTCGGCGAGCAGCCCGGTGACAGGGCGGGCATACTCGATGGAGACGCCGAGATCGCCACGCGCGAGTCCGCCCAGGAAGCTGCCGAGCTGCGCGAGCAGCGGCCGGTTCAGGTCGTAGCGGTCGCGGAGCGCCTGGACCTGCTCGGGGGTGAGCGGCCGGCCTTCGCCAAGGCGGCTGAGCGGGTCGCCAGGCAGCACGTGCATGAGGAGGAACAGGAGCACCAGCGCCACGGCCAGCGTGACCAGGGACTGGAGCGCCCGGCGGAGCAGCCAGCGCCGCACCTCAGTCCCCCGTAGGACGATGCGCGCCCGGGCCGCCCAGCGTCCACTCGCGCAGGCTGATCCAGGCCGACTCGGGGCGAATGCGGACGTTGGTGAAGCGGCGGTGGACGGCGTAGAGGTAGCTCGGCGCGTAGAGGAACACCGCGGGGGCGTCGTCCTCGATGCGTCGGAGGACGGCGTGCCAGGCTTCCCCGGCGCCTTCGGTCGCGCGCGCGGCGATGGTGAGCAGCGAGTCCACCGCCGGATCGCAGTAGCGGGCGAAGTTGGTCCCGCCGTCGCAGGACCAGCCTTGCGACAGGCCGGTGGGTGAGGGGTCCTGCAGCGTCGAGGCGAAGTCGATGTCGAAATCACCGGCGGTGCGCCGCTCGATGTAGACCGGAAACTCCATCAGCTCGACGTCGATCTGGATACCCAGCGCCCGCAGCTGCTCCTTCACCATCTGGACCATCAACTTCCGGATGGCACTGGTGGTCGGCGCGCTCAGGCTCAGGACGAGCGGCTGGCCCCCGCGGTCTCGGACTCCGTCGCCGTCGTGATCGATCCAGCCGCGGGCCGCGAGCAACCGCTGCGCCTCCCGCAGGTTGATCCCCGCCGGCGCGGGTGTCCCGTGGCGGATCCAGAGAATCGGCGAGGCCGGGCCGAACGGCACCTCGCTGGCGCTGCCGAAGACGGCACGCACCATCCGCCGCCGGTCGAGGCCCAGGCCGATGGCACGGCGGACATCCGGGTCGCTCAGGATCGGATGCGGCCGGTCCCGGTTGCGTCGATCGCGCTGGTTGAAGAGCAGGAAGCCCAGGGTCGGCGAGGGGACCGTGACGATGCGCAGGTCCTTGTCGGCGGCGACGCGGGCGATGTTGCTGATCGGCGCCGGGATGTTCTCCGTGGCGTCCACCTCCCCGCCGAGCAGCAGGTTGAGCCGGGCCTCCGGATCGACGGCCAGGCGGAAGATCAGCCGCTGCACGGCCGGTGCGCCCAGGAAGAACCGCGGGTTGGCCGCGAGCTCCACGAACTCGCCCGGCACGCGGCGGACCCAGCGATACGGGCCGCTGCCGACCGGCGCCTGGGCGAACGCCGCCGTCTCCAGCGAGTCCGCGGGAATGGAATCGAGCAAGTGCTTGGGCAGGGGGGCGACGTGGAACACGGCGTCGTAGAGTTGCTCCGGGTACGCCTCGGTGAAGCGGAACACCACCCGCCGCTCGCCCTCGGCCGTGACCGATGCGATGCGACGGAGCAGCCGGGCGAGACGCGGTGCGATCGCCGGATTCAGCGCCCGGCCGAAGGTGAACGCCACATCGGCCGCGGTGACCGGCATGCCGTCGTGCCAGGTGGCGCGAGGATCGAGATCGAACGCCAGCGTGACCGAGTCGCGCCGGGTCCAGCTGCGTGCCAGCAGCGGCTCGAATCCCCGATCACCGGTGGTGATCAGGGTCGGCCCCAGCTGCGCCAGCCGTGCGAACAGCTGGTCCGCCACGTCGGTGTTGGCGGGCGTGGCGTGCGGGCCTTCCATCAGCGTGGGCACGGGGACCGTCGCCTCTCCGCCGGTGGCGATGACGATGCTGCTCCGGGCCCCGGGGCTCTGGGCGAGCCCGATGGCCGGCGCGAGCAGGGCCAGCGCGGTGAGCGCGGCGGCGAGCCGGGGCCGGGGCACGGGCGAAGCAGCGGTCCGTGGCGTCGAGTGCGTCACAGGAGCTCCGGGATGGACGAATCGGAGGGGATGCGAAAATCTAGCAGCGAGGGGCAGCGCCGTCAGGCGGGGCCGGTGCCGTCCCAGGTCCAGGAGGCGGAGCGGAAGGGCGCGGCCAGCTCGGCGGCACGCTCCAGGACGCCGGCGGTACGGGCGTCCGCGGCATCCATGACGCCCCAGCGCTCCGCCGCCGCTCGTCGCACCGCCTCGGCCGCCTCGGTCCAGGCCACGGGCCGTCCCAGCAATCGTCCGAGGGGCGCGGAACGGTCGGTGGGTCCGTCGCCGCGGGTGACCCGGGAGACCATCGCCTGGTCGTCGGCGAGAAGCAGGCTGCCGTGCTGCAGCAGCGCGCCCC
>DASSYY010000187.1:0-16675 GCA_035703025.1 Gemmatimonadales bacterium
GTCCGCCTCCTCCACCTGGCCGACGTGCCGTTCGTCGCGCGCGGGGCCGGCACCGGGCTCTCGGGCGGCGCCGTGGCCGACGGCGATGCGGTGCTCATCGCGCTCACGCGGATGAACCGCATTCTCTCGATCGATCCCGCGCGCCGGCGCGCAGTGGTGCAGCCCGGGGTGGTCAACGCGCGGCTGTCCGAGGCCGTGGCACCGCTGGGGCTCCACTATGTGCCCGACCCGTCGAGCCAGGCCGCCTGCACCGTCGGCGGGAACGTCGCCGAGAACGCCGGAGGGCCGCACTGCCTCAAGTACGGCGTCACGACCAACCACATCGTGCGGCTCGACGTCGTGCTGCCCGACGGCTCGACCGTCGTCCTGGGCTCTCCCCACGGCGAGCCCTGGGGGCCCGACCTGGTCGGCCTCTTCGTGGGCAGCGAGGGGATGTTCGGCATCGTCACCGAGATCACGGTGCGGCTCGAGCCGGTGCCCGCCAGCGTGCGCACGCTGCTGGCCGACTTCCCCTCGGTGCGGGCCGCGAGCGAGGCCGTCTCCGCCATCATCGCTGCCGGCATCGTGCCCGCGGCGATGGAGATGATGGACAAGGCCTGCGTCGCCGCGGTCGAGGCGTCGATCTACGCCGCGGGCTATCCCACCGACGCCGCCGCCGTGCTGCTGGTCGAGCTCGACGGCCAGCGCGACGCCGTGGAGGCCGAGGCCGAGACCGTGAGCGCGATCCTGCGCGAGCGCGGCGCGCGCACGGTGCGCAGCGCCTCCAGCGTGGCCGATCGCGCCCGGCTCTGGCAAGGCCGGAAAAAGGCGTTCGGGGCCATGGGGCGGATCGCGCCCGACCTGGCGGTGCAGGACGCCGTGGTGCCGCGGAGTGCCCTGCCGGACATCATGGATCGGATCGCCGAGATTCGCGACCGCCACCGCCTGAGCATCAGCAACGTGTTCCACGCGGGCGACGGCAACCTGCACCCCAACATCTCGTTCGACCGTCGCGATCCGGACCTGGCCCACCGGGTGCACGTGGCCTGCCGCGAGATCATGGCCGCCTGCGTCGAGGCCGGCGGCAGCATCACCGGCGAGCACGGGGTCGGGTCCGACAAACTGGACTACATGCCCTGGATCTTCGACGCCGAGACCCTGGGCGCCATGCGGGCGGTGCGGCGGGTGTTCGATCCCGCAGAGCGCGCCAATCCCGGCAAGGTCGTCCCCTTCCACGCGTGCCGCGAATGGCGCGCGACCCCCGCGGCCCGATGAGCGACGTCGTCCACGGCCGGCTTCGGGCCCTGCTCGGCACCAGCGGGGTGGAGCGCGATGCAGCGGGACACCCACGTGCCATTCCAGAAACCGAGGACGCGCTCTCGCTGGTCTGCCGGCTTGCGCACGACGAGGGCTGGAAGATCCGGGTCGAGGGCCAGGGCACCTGGCTGCAGGCCGACGCGCCGGCGGACCTCACGGTCAGCACCCGCGCGCTCGACCAGGTGCTGTCGGTGAGCCCGGCCGACCTCGTGGCCACGGTGCAGGCCGGCGCCCCGCTCGAGGCGCTGCGGCGCCGGCTCGCGGACGAGGGGATGTGGCTCGCCCTCGACCCGCCGGGGCGGCCGGAGCGGACGCTCGGCTCCGTGATCGCCACCGCCACCGCGGGGCCGCTCCGCCACGGCTTCGGCCCGGTGCGGGACCACGTGCTCGGTTGCACCGTCGCCACCGGGGACGGCCGTCTGGTGAAGGCCGGCGGCCGGGTGGTGAAGAACGTCGCGGGCTACGATCTCACCAAGCTGCAGGTCGGCGGGTTCGGCGGGTTCGGGATCATCGCCGAGGCCCACCTCCGGCTGCGCGCGCTGCCCCGGGCCGACGTCACGCTGGTGGCGCGCGGCACCCGTGACACGCTCACCGCCGCGGCGCGCGACGTGATGTCGGCCGAGCTGGTGCCGGCGGCGCTCGAGCTGCTCTCGCCCGCGCTCGCGGCGGAAGCGGACTGGGTGCTGGCCGCGCGCTTCGTCGGGACCGACGCGGCCGTGCAGGGCGACGTGCGGCGCATCGCCCCGATCGCCGGCCTCTCGTGGCAGCCGCTGGCCCCCGACCGCACCGCGGCATTCTGGAGCCTGGTGGCGCGGGGCAGCCAGGGAGGGCCGATCACGCTCCGGCTCGGCGTCCTGGGCGATGGGGTGGACGATGCCATCGACCTCCTGGCCCACGACCTGGACGAGCACCTCCTGTCGGCCGGTGCCGGCTCGGGCATGATCCGCTGGACCGGTGACGCGCCGGTCGACCGGCTGCGCGCCGTGCGCCGCGCGGCCGCCGCGCGCGAGATCCCGATGACGCTCGAGCGCGCGCCCTGGCCCGTGCGACGCGCGCTGGGCCACTTCGGCGCCTACCGGGAGGGCGTGGGCCAGCTCGTGGGACGGCTCCGGGAAACCTTCGATCCGGGACAGTGCCTGCAGGTGGCGCTGGAGGGCGCAGGGGAGTGAGCGGCGACTACTCGTCCCTCGACCCCTGCGTCCACTGCGGCTTCTGCCTCCCCGCGTGTCCGACCTACCTCGCCACCGGCGACGAGGCCGACAGTCCCCGCGGCCGGATCGTGCTCATGCGGGCGCTCGAGCGCGGCGAGATCGGCGCGGACGACGCCGCGCTGGCCCAGCACCTCGACGCCTGCCTCGGCTGCCTCGGCTGCGAGCCCGCCTGCCCCTCGGGCGTGGGCTATGGACGCGGCATCCAGACGGCCCGCGAGCAGCTCTTCGGGGCGCGGCGGCTCCCGCCGCTGGCGGCGGCGGTGCTGGGCGTCTTCCGGCACGAATGGCTCTGGCGGCCGCTGTTCACGTTGAGCCGGGTCCTTCGAGCGACAGGGATTCCGGCCCTGCTGTCGGGAGGCGGGCGCGTCGGGTTCAGCATGGGGATGCTTGCGGCGACGAAGCCTGCCTGGCGGGCGTCGCAGAGGCCCGGCCTCGCGAGCAACTCCCAGCCCACCGTCGCCCTGTTCCGCGGCTGCGTCATGGATACGCTCTTTCGCCACGTCCACGACGCCACCCGTCGCACCCTCGAGGCCAACGGCTACACCGTGGTGGAGCCCGAGGGGCAGGTGTGCTGCGGCGCGCTCCACGAGCACGCCGGCGACCGCGCGGCCGCCGAGGCGCTCGCCCGGCAGAATGTCGCGGTCCTGGCCGAGACGGCCGATCATGTGGTGGTCAACAGCGCGGGCTGTGGCGCCCTGCTCAAGGGCTACGGCCACCTGCTCGGCACCGACGCCGCGGCGGCGCTCGCCGGCAAGGTGCGCGACGTCACTGAGCTGCTCGCCCAGGCAGGCCCGCGCCCCGGTGGCGCGCTGGCGCTCGACGTGGCGTACGATGCGCCCTGTCACCTGCAGCACGCGCAGCGGGTGCAGGCGGCGCCGCTCGCCGTGCTGGGCGCCATTCCCGCCCTGCGGGTCCGGCTGCTCCCGAGCTCCGACAAGTGCTGCGGCAGCGCCGGCATCTACTCGGTCGTCCGCCCGGCGATGGCGCGCGCGGTGCTGGACCTCAAGCTCGAGAGCTTCGCCGCGGCGGTGCCGGTGCCGGAGATCGTGGCGACCGGCAATCCTGGGTGCCTGATGCAGATCGGCGCCGGCGTCCGGGCGGCGGGCCTCCCGATCCGAGTAGTGCATCCGGTGGAGCTGCTGGATGAGAGCTATCGGGTCGGAGGCGTCTACGGGACGGTCTGACCACCCTCTGCCACCTTCGCGAAGTCCGGCATCCGGACGATCAGTCCGTGGTCCCGCGTATTCCGCGAGCTTCCCGCCACCAGCTGGTCGTTGTACCGGTCGAGCCAGAAATCGAACGGGTCGTCCTGGTCCCGATCCACGATCAGCAGGTCGGTGTCGTCCATGGTGAGCTTCCCGAAACGCAGCACGCCCCCACGGAAGAACATGTAGTTCGCGGCCTCGACCGGCAGCGCCAGCGCCTTGGCCGCGCGGCCGTCGGGCGGGCGGAAGATCAGCCCGATCTCGTCGGCGGCGAGCGCGACCGCGCCGAGCCGCCCGGCGACCTCCGGCGGCGGCAGGAGCTGGGTAGGGGAGAGAACGAAATCGTCCCGATCGATGTGGACGCCGCGGGCCCGGTCGGTGTTCACCAGCTTCTCCAGGTGGAGCCCGAAGAATTTCATCAGCCCGCCGACCTTGATGCCGACGGCCTTGATGGACGTCGGATGCAGTCGGAGGTCGCCCTCCGGGGTGAGCGACAGGTCGCCCACCACGTCGAACGAGATGCCGTGCATGCGCCCGTGCTGGCGCAGCCTGCCGTGTTCGATGGTGAGGGCCAGCTGCCGGAGCGGCGAGCCGGGATAGGCGAAGGTGTACCGGTTGAGCAGCATGGCGAGCGCGGCGGGCGAGATCCCGATCCGGGCGCTGTCGAGGTCGAGCACGAACGACCGCTTGTCGTCGAGATACGGGGCGTGCTCCGGGCTTGTCCGGCGCAGCGCGCCCCGGGCGAAGTGGATGCCGAGCACGATGCTCGAATCGACGTGGAACGCCACGTTCCGCATCTGGACCTGGACGGTCCGATCGGACGCGCCCTGCCCCGCGGCACCGGCCGGAGCAGCGGCGGCCAGCAGGCTCGACCCGAGCAATCCTGCGCAAACCCGGTGCATCCCGCCTCCCGCGTATGGCTGTCGCAATCTAACGTCAAGGCCATCTTACCCTCCCCCGCCCACCCCGTTATTCCTTCGGCATGACCGCGGCCATCCTGTTCGACTTCAACGGCGTCATCGTCGATGACGAGCCGCAGCATTGCGAGGCACTCATCGCGACGCTGGGCGAACAGGGCTTCTCGCTCGACCGCGACACCTACTACCGCGAGTACCTGGGGTTCGACGACCGCGAGTGCTTCCGCTTCAGCTTCGCGCGGATGGGCCGTTCGGTGGACGAGCCCGCCCTGCTCCAGGCCATCGAGCGCAAGAACGCCCACTACGAGCGGGCCATCCGGGACTCGATGCGGCTGGTGCCCGGCGCGGAAGAGTTCATCGAGAGCGCGGCGCTCGACGGGTTCCAGCTCGCCATCGTGAGCGGCGCGCTCCGGCGCGAGATCGAGCTCGTGCTCGATCTCGCCGGCCTCCGCCCCCACTTCAGCGAGATCGTCGCCGCCGAGGACGTGACCGCGTGCAAGCCCGACCCCCAGGGCTACAACCTGGCCCGGGACGCGCTCGCCGTCGCGCCGCGCCGCTGCATGGTGATCGAGGACTCGCTGCCGGGACTCGCCGCGGCGCGCGCCGCCGGACTCCGCTGCGCGATGCTGTCCACCTCGCACGACGCCTCCGTGTTCGGCGACGCCGACCTCGTCTGGCACGATTTCACGGGTCATGAGCCGGCCGAGCTGCCCTGGGACCATGCCTGAGCTCGACCTGCATCTCGATCGCGGACGGCTCGACCGGGTCCGGCACGGCGCCACCGTCGTGGCCACCACGCCCGCCGTCTTCCGGGTATCGGGGCCGGGCGCGCTCACCTGCCTGCAGGGCCTGCTGACCAACGACCTCGAGAAGCCCGGCGACGGGAGCCTCGTCTATGGAGCGCTGCTGACGCCGAAGGGCATGATCGTGGTGGACGCCTGGGTGATCCGGCAAGGCGACACCTTCACGCTGATCGTGCCGCCGGCGGGCCGGGCCGCGGCGCAGGAGCTCTTCACCCGCCAGCTCCCGCCGCGGCTCGCGCGCGCGACCGATCTCACCGGTCAGGCCACCGTCGTCTGGCTGGTCGGCGGCCACGGCTTCCAGGTGCTGGCCAAGTCGGGAGTCGGCACCCCGGAGGCGGCCGCCCGGGTGGTGTCAGTCGGCGGTGAGCTCAGTCCCGTCGCGGTGGCGCTGGCGCCGGAGTCGGCGCCGTTCGTGGCGCTGGCGGTCGGCCTGACGCCGGCGGTGGAGCCCGTGATCGGGCGCCTCGTCGCCGCGGGCGCTGGCGCGGGCGAGGAGTGCGACCTGCACGCCCTCCGGCTGCTCTGCGGCTGGCCCGCCCTCGGGGTGGAGATCGACGAGCGGACCCTTCCCCAGGAAGTGCGGTACGACGAGATCGGCGGGGTGTCGTACACCAAGGGCTGCTACACGGGGCAGGAGACGGTGGCGCGGCTGCATTTCCGCGGGCACACCAATCGCGAGCTCCGCGGGCTCAAGTGGACCGACGCCGAGCCGCTCGACGGACGCACCGTGGTCCACGGCGAAAAGGACGTGGGCAGCGTGCGCTCGACCCTCACGCTGGAGGACCGGGTGCTGGGCCTGGGGCTCCTGCGCCGCGAGGTGGGCCCCGGCGAGACCGTCGTGGCCGGGGGCCGCCGGGCGACCGTGGTGGCGCTCCCGTTCGGGGCCGACGAGGTGGATGGGTGACCAACGACAGCGGGCCCCGGGCAGGTTGCCCGGGGCCCGCTGAGACAGTGGACCAGCTGGTTACTTGGCCGTGGTATCCCGGGCCATCGTGGAGTCGGACGACATCGCGCTGCTGTCGTGCGCCATGCCCATGCCGGTGTCGGCGGCGGGGGCGGCGGCGGGGGCCATGGCGGCGGTGTCGGCGGCGGGGGCTTCGGCCTTCTTCTCGCCACAGCCCACCAGGACGAACATCGCGGCCAGCATCATGGTCTTCTTCATCGTTGCTCCAGATACGCTAGGGTTTGGCACTGCGCTTGAGTCAGGATCCACTGTCGCCGGGTACGGCGCCGAACCTAAGCCCGGGCAACGTTTTGTCAAGCGCCGCCCGGCCCGAACGGGACCCGGCGGCGGCCCGACCGAAATCGCTAACACGAACGATGGTAACATCTTACGCATTCACCGACTTTGACCGACGAGCGATGACCCATATGACCCTGCCTCGCACTCTAGGCGACCTCAAGAACAGCCCCTGGGCGGAAGCTCCGCTCAGGGGCCGGACCGTGCGCGACGAGATCCGGACCAACCTGCTGGCCCGGCTCGCCGCGGGGGGTCCGCTCTTTCCCGGAATCGTGGGCTACGAGGACACGATCCTGCCGCAGATCGTCAACGCCCTGCTGGCCCGGCACCACTTCATTCTCCTGGGCCTCCGCGGCCAGGCCAAGAGCCGGATCCTGCGGGAGCTGACCGGACTGCTGGACGAGCGGATCCCGGTCATTGCGGGGAGCGAGGTGAACGACGATCCGTTCGCGCCGATCTCCAAGTTCGCGCGCGAGCGGCTGGCCGAGTGCGGCGAGGCGACCCCGATCGCCTGGCTCCGCCGGGACCAGCGCTACGTCGAGAAGCTGGCGACGCCCGACGTCACCATCGCCGACATCATCGGTGACGTCGACCCGATCAAGGCCGCCCGCGGCGGCCACCTGCTGAGCGACGAGCTCACGATGCACTTCGGCCTGCTCCCGCGCGCCAACCGCGGGATCTTCGCCATCAACGAGCTGCCCGACCTGAGCCGCAAGGTCCAGGTGGGCCTGTTCAACATCATGCAGGAGGGCGACGTCCAGATCAAAGGCTATCCGGTCCGCCTGCCGCTCGACGTGCTGCTCGCCTTCACGGCCAACCCCGAGGACTACACCGCGCGCGGCAAGATCATCACGCCGCTCAAGGACCGGATCGGCTCGGAGGTCATCACCCACTACCCCCGCACCGTGCAGCTCGGCATGGAGATCACGGCACAGGAGGCGTGGACCGGCCGGGGCGGGATCCCGCTCGACACTCCGGACTTCGTGCTCGAGGTGATCGAGCGGATCGCCTTCGAGGCGCGGGAGGACAAGCGGGTCGACAAGCGCTCCGGGGTGAGCCAGCGGCTGCCGATCAGCGTACTGGAGAACGCGGTCTCGAACGCCGAGCGGCGGGCGGCGCTCCTGGGCGAGGACCGGGTCGTCCCTCGCGTGAGCGACGTCTACGCCGCCGTTCCCTCGATCACGGGCAAGCTCGAGCTCGAGTACGAGGGCGAGCTCCAGGGTGGCGACACGATCGCGCGCGAGCTCATCCGCCGCTCCGCGGGCAAGGTGATGGAGGACCGGATGGGCGGCGCCGACCTCGCCAAGATCGTCGCCTGGTTCGATCAGGGCGGCGCCCTCAAGGTCCCGGGCGACGAGCGGGCCGAGCTCTGCTACCAGGGCTTCAGCGTGGTGCCGGGGTTGCTGGATGCGGTCGCCGAGTTCGGCCTGTCTCCCCGGTCCGACCACCCGCGCGCCGTGGCCGCCTGCGAGCTGGTGCTCGAGGGCCTCGCGGCGCAGAAGCGGATCAGCCGGAGCGAGGAGCTGGGGTACACCCGGATGAAGCCCGAGCGGCGGGAGCCGGGCTATGGCAAGGGGGGGATTTCGTTCGGGTGAGGGGGCGGTCGGGCGGTCGGGCGGTCGGAGGATGACGAGTAGCTCGTCACCCTGAGCAGGGCGAAGGGGGCATGCTTCCGGGCAGGCCCCCTTCGCTGCGCTCAGGGGTGACGGCTGCGTTGGGCCCCCTGCTCTCCCCCTCTGAGCGCTCCGTCACGACGCCTTCATCATTCGTTCACCGCGGGCCCGGCAACTTGAAGTCGATGAAGACGGCGATCCGCACATTCTGTCTCCTCCTGGTGGCGGCGGCGCTCATGACGGCGGCGCTCCCGCGCTCGGCGCATGCCCAGCGCCTGACGCTCGGCGACGCGCTCCGTCGGGCCGACTCCGGCGGCTATGCCAACCGTGTCGCCGCGGCGGAATCCCGAGCCCAGGAGGGCCGAGCCGCCGGTGCGCTGCGCGGGATCCTCCCGTCCGTCCGGGTCGAGGGCGGGTACGTGCGCACCACCGATCCGCTCGGCGCCTTCGGTGCGAGTCTTCGCCAGCGGACGCTCACGGCCGCGTCCTTCGACCCCGCGCGCCTCAACGACCCCGACGCCATCGGGACGGTCTCCTCCGCCCTCGTCGTCGAGCAGCCGCTCGTCAACGCCGACGCCTGGCTCGGCCGGAGCGCGGCACGCCGCGGCGCCGAGGCGGCTCGGGCGACAGAACATTGGACCCGCTCCGGGTCGGCGGTCGACGTGATCCGCGCCTACTACGGAGCGGTGCTGGCCGGCGAGCAGGTCGCGGCCCTCGACAGCGCGGCGCGCGCGGCCCATGCCCACGCGCGCCAGGCGGAGTCGCTGCACCGGAACGGCGTCGCGGCCCGCTCCGATGCACTGCTGGCCGCCGTGCGCGCGTCTGAGGCCGATAACCACTTGGTCGCCGCTCAGGGCGCCGAACGCCTGGCGAAAGTCCAGCTCGCCGTGGCACTCGGAGCAGTAGGCGACACCGCCCTCGTCCTTCCCGATTCTCTCCCCGACGCCGAAGTGCTGAGTGCGCTCGTCGCCACAGCCGGCGACGAGACCCCTGCCGATCGCGCCGACGTGCGGGCGGCTCGCCTCGCGCTCTCGGCTGCGACAGCCGACGGCCGGCGCGCCACCGCGCTGCTGCTTCCCCGGATCAACGCCTTCGGCCGCCTGGACTGGAACACGGACGCAACCCCGTTCGGCGGCAGGGAGGCCTGGACCGCGGGCCTCATGGTGAGCTGGAGCCCGTTCAGCGGCGGCGCGGAGCTGGCCGCGCGGCGAGAAGCCTCGGCGCGGCGCCTCGGAGCCTCCGCTGCCGCGGAGGCCGCCGAGGCACGCGGCCGGCTGGAGCTCGCCGACGCCGCCACGGCCCTCATCGTGGCGCAGGCACGGATGCACACGGGCGCGCGCTCGGTGGACCAGAGCGCCGAGGCCCACCGCATCGTCTCGCGGAAGTATGAGGGCGGTTTGGCCACCGTGGTCGAGCTGTTCGATGCTGCGGCCGAGGAGACCAGGGCCCGGCTCGAGTACGCGGACGCCCGGTATCAGGTGATCACGGCCCTGGCGCAGCAGCGCCGGGCCGCCGGACTCGATCCCGGCATCCTCACCCGTCTCGACGACGAGGAGCGCTGACATGCGAACGCGCGTGACAATACTCATGGCAGTCTCGGCCCTGTTGCTGGGCTGCCGGGACGAGCCGGCGCCCGAGACCGCCTCGGCCGCAGGCCGGGCACCGGAGGGACGGCTGCTGGTGGTGCGGGACACCGCCATCGCAACCGTGCTCGAGGTCCCCGGTGTGGCCGAGCCGGTGCGCCGCGCCACGCTGAGCACTCGGCTGTCGGGCGCGGTCACGGCAGTCCTCGTGCAGGAAGGCGCCCGCGTCCGACAGGGGCAAGTGCTGGCGCGCATCGACGACCGCGACCTCCGGGCCCGCCAGACCCAGGTCGAAGCCGGGATCGCGGAAGCGGACGCCGTGCACCGGGACGCCCAGGTGCAGGCCCGGCGGATGCAGGCGCTGTACGCCGACAGCGCTGCGACCCGAGTGCAGCTCGACGCCGCGGAGACGGGGCTCGCCCGGGCGGAGGCGGCCGCGCGCGCCGCCCGTGCGTCCGCGGTGGAGCTCGAGGCCACCCGCGCCTACGCCGAGGTGCGGGCGCCCTTCGCCGGCGTGGTAACCCGGCGGCTCGTCGATCCCGGCGCCTTCGTCGCGCCCGGCGCGCCGATCGTCGCGGTGGAAGATGCCGGCCGGCTCCGGATCAGTGTCACGGTCTCGCCCGAGACCGGCGGACGACTCGAGCCCGGCGACCGGGTGCGGGGCACCATCGAGCGGGCCGCCGTGGAGGCGGTCGTGGAAGGCGTCGTGCCGGCCGTGGGCGCGCTGTACACCGTGAACGCAATGGTCGACAACGCGCGCGGCCTGTACGCGCCCGGCGCCGCCGCCACGCTCCGGCTGCCTCAGGGCGAGCATCGCGGTCTCCTGGTCCCGGCCGAGGCATTGATCCGCGAGGGCGACCTGCTCGGCGTCCGGGTCCAGTCGGACGGGGGCACGGAGCTTCGCTGGGTCCGGGCCGGTCGGGTGACCGACGGCGCCGTGGAAGTGCTCTCCGGCCTTCGCAGTGGCGAGCGGGTCCTGATCCCCGCACCGCCACAGGACGGGCCGTGACCATGGGCGTCGCGGGACGGATTGCCGGGCGCTTTCTCCGGTCGAAGCTGACGCCGCTGATCACGCTCGCCTCGATGGCGGCGGGACTGATGGCGATCCTGGCGACGCCGCGCGAGGAGGAGCCGCAGATCTCGGTCCCGATGATCGACGTGCTGGTCGGGCTCCCCGGCGCCACGCCGGTCGAGACCGAGAACCTGCTCGTGCGGCCCATCGAGCGGCGGATGTTCGAGATCCCCGGCGTGGAGCATGTGTACTCCACCGCCGGAGACGGCTATGCGCTGGTGACGGTCCGGTTCCGGGTCGGCGAGGACCAGGACCGGAGCGTGGTCAACGTCCACGCGAAGCTGTTTTCCGCGATGGACCAGGCGCCGGCCGGCGCCACGCCGCCCCTGGTGACACCGCACTCGATCGACGACGTGCCGATTCTCACCCTCACGCTGCACTCGCCGCGCCAGCGCTCGAACGAGCTGCGCCAGGTGGCGGTCCACCTGGAGGACGAGATCCGGACGGTGCCCGACGTGGCGGAGACCTTCGTCGTGGGCGGCGCCGCGCGGCAGCTCCGGGTCACGCTTGATCCGGTCCGGATGGTGGCCGCCGGCGTGACCCCGGGCGAGGTGGCGGAGGCGCTCCGCGGCGCGAACGCGCGGCTCCAGGCCGGCGAGTTCGCCGCGGGCGATCAGGTCTACCTGGTGCGGGTCGGGGCGCCGCTGACCTCGCCGGCGGACGTGGGGAGTGTCGTGGTGGCGCATCGGGGACCGGCCGCGGTCGCGCTCCGCGACGTGGCCGAGGTCCGCGACGACTTCGGCGAGCGCACCAGCTACGTCGCCCACGCCGAGCGCGGCGGCGGCGGTGAGAGCGCCGTCACCATCAGCGTGGCCAAGCGCCGCGGCGCCAACGCCACCAGCGTGGCCCGCGCGGTGCTCGCCCGAGTGGAGGCGGCCCGGGCGCGGCTGCTGCCGCCCGACATCCGCATCGCCGTCACCCGCAACTACGGCGAGACCGCCCGCGAGAAGGCGAGCGAGCTCATCCTCCATCTCGCCATTGCCACCGTGTCGGTGACGGCGCTGATCTGGCTGTTCCTGGGCTGGCGCGAGGCGCTGGTGGTGCTGGTGGCGGTGCCGGTGACGCTCGCGCTCACGCTGTTCGCGTACTACGCGCTGGGCTATACGCTCAACCGGATCACCCTCTTCGCGCTGATCTTCTCGATCGGCATCCTGGTCGACGACGCCATCGTCGTGGTCGAGAACATCTACCGCCACCTCGCGCTGGGCGAAGCCGACGCCGAAGGCGCTGCCCTCGCCGGGGTGGACGAGGTGGGCAATCCGACGATTCTCGCCACCTTCACGGTCATCGCCGCGATCCTGCCGATGGCGTTCGTGAGCGGGCTCATGGGCCCCTACATGCGGCCGATCCCGATCGGGGCCTCGGTGGCGATGCTTGCCTCACTCGGCGTGGCATTCGCGATCACGCCGTACCTGGCGCTCCGGCTGCTCCGCGGGCACGTCGCGGTGGTGGGGCACGGCTCGCCGGCCGCGCCGCCGGCCCCCTCGGCGGACGCGCGCACCGAGCGCGGATTCGGCGGGCGCTATCGCCGGCTCATGACCGGTTTGATGGGCAGCAGTCGCCGCCGCACCGCGTTCTACGGCGCCGTCGGGGTCCTGCTGGTCGCGTCGATGGCGCTGGTGGCGATCCGGGTCGTGTCGGTCAAGATGCTCCCGTTCGACAACAAGAGCGAGCTCCAGATCATCCTCGACACGCCCGAGGGTACGACGCTCGAGACCAGCGCCGCGCTCGGCACTGAGATCGCGACCTACCTCCGGACCGTGCCGGAGGTGGAGAGCACCGAGCTCTACGCCGGCGTCGCGGCGCCGTTCAACTTCAACGGCCTGGTCCGCCACTACTTCCTCCGCCGCGGCGCCAACGTGGCGGACGTGCAAGTCAACCTCCGGCCCAAGGGCGAGCGCCGGCGCCAGAGCCACGCCATCGCCGTCGCGGTGCGACCGGCCATCGACTCGATCGCGCGCCGCTACGCCGCGAGCGCAAAGGTGGCGGAGATCCCGCCCGGGCCGCCGGTGCTCTCCACCCTGCTCGGGGAGGTCTACGCCGGAAGCGACCAGGACCGGCTCGAGGCGGCGCGGCGCGTGCGCAGGATCTTCGAGACCACGCCGGGCGTGGTCGACGTCGACTGGACGGTCGAGGCGCCACAGCGTCAGCTCGCCTTCCGGGTGGACCGCCAGCGCGCGGCGGCCGCCGGCGCGAGCGTGGAGCAGCTCGCCCAGACGGTGGCGCTGGCGGAATCGGGGAGGCCGGTCGGGCTGGCCAGCGCCCCGACCGCGCGGGAGGGCGTGGCGATCGTGCCGCGGCTCGCGCTCGAGGATCGCTCGAGCGTCGAGGCGCTGCTGGTCCTGCCGGTGGCCACGTCCCGCGGCGCGGAGCCGCTCTCGCGCTTCGTGACGGTGGACTCGACCGTGCGGGAGTCGATCCGGCTCCGGAAGGACCTCCGCCCGGTGATCTACGTGACCGGCGACGTCGCCGGCACCATCGAGTCGCCGGTCTACGCGATCCTCGCGATGAACCGCCGGCTCGACTCCGTGCGGGTGGGCGGGGCCGAGATTCGCCGGTACAACGCGGTGCAGCCCGAGCGGCTCGACGAGACCGCGATCAAGTGGGACGGCGAGTGGCAGATCACCCTCGAAGTCTTCCGCGACCTGGGCGTGGCGTTCGCCGCCGTCCTGGTCCTGATCTACGTGCTGCTGGTGGGCTGGTTCCAGTCGTTCAAGGTGCCCCTGGTGATCATGGCCCCGATCCCGCTCACGCTGACCGGGATCCTGCCGGGCCACGCGCTGACCGGCGCCTTCTTCACCGCGACCTCGATGATCGGGATGATCGCGCTCGCCGGGATCATCGTGCGGAACTCGATCCTGCTGGTGGACTTCATCCAGCTGGCGGAGGCCCGCGGCGCCTCGGTCGAGGAGGCGGTGATCGAAGCCGGCAGCGTGCGGTTCCGGCCGATCGCGCTCACCGCGGCCGCGGTGGTGATCGGCGGGCTGGTGATGGTCCTCGATCCGATCTTCCAGGGCCTCGCGGTGGCGCTGATGAGCGGCGCCGTCGCGGCGACCCTGCTGACCATGGTCGTGGTGCCGCTGCTCTACTGGGAGCTCCGGCGCCGCGAACGCACGCCGTCCTGAGAGGAGGATCCGATGTGTAGTGAAAACGTCATCCGGCGGTTCGCCGGCACGTTCGTCCTGGTATCGCTCGCGCTGGGCTGGTTCGTCGACCCGCGCTGGTATCTGTTCACCGCGTTCGTCGGCGCGAACCTCCTGCAGTCGACCTTCACGGGGTTCTGCCCGCTGGAGCGGATACTCGGGCGGCTCCGGCTGTTCGGCTGCCGGCCGGCGGAGCGGACGGAGGCGCCGACGGTGGCGGCGATGTAGGGCGGGCAGGCGGGCAGGCGGGCAGGCGGGCAGGCGGGCAGGCGGGCAGGCGGGCAGGCGGGCGCGGAAGCTAGCGATAGCCTGTCACCCTGAGCGAAGCGAAGGGGCCATGATTTCGGGTCATAGCCCCCTCGCGGATCGCGCAGTGAAGACGCCTCTCCCCTACCCCCACCCCAGCGCCCGCGCCCGGCCCACCACCGCCTCCGTCGCCCCATCCAGCCCCAGTGCCGCCGTGTTGAGCACCATGTGGAAGTGCACCGGATCATTCCAGTCCCGCCGATAGTACTCCCGGTTGTACCGGGCGCGCATCTTGTCGGTGTCGTCCAGAACGGCCGCGGCCTGCGCCGGGGACACGCCGAGCCGGGCGGCAGCGACCTCGATGCGCCAGGCGCGGGGGGCCACGAGCTTCACGTGTAGCGCGTCCGCCTGCCGCTCCAGCACCGCAGGCGCCCCGCGTCCCACCAGCACCACCCGACCCCTGGCCGCCACTTCGCGGACCACGGTCTCGGTGATGCGAACGAGCTCGGCTTCGGGGAGATCGACGAGGGTAGTGATGGAGTCGGCCGGCGGGAAGACCTCGGGCGTCGCTGCGGCCAGGGTCCGGGCCAGCCGCTCGACGAAGGTGGGACAGCGCTCGTCCCTGGCGGCCACCCGCTCGGCCGGGAGGCCTGCCCGGGCGGCCACCTGCTCGATCAGCTCGTTGTCCACCACCCGCCACTCCAGTGCCGCCGCCACCCGCCTGGCCACTTCGGATCCGCCGGCGCCGTACTGGCGCGAGATGGTGATCAGCATGGAGATAAGATGCGGGATGGAAGGACGGAGGGAAAGATGGATCATCCCGCCACCGTGGGCGAAGCGAAGGGGGCACGCTGAGAACATGCCTCTTCGCTTCGCTCAGGATGACTTGGGGCCGATCCCCGGCATCCTCGACGCTGCTCCCTGGGCGCCTCTCTCTCCCACCGCACGGGATCCGAGGCCTTGGCCCGCCCCCACTTCCTCCGCCACGGCGGCGCCCGGCTCCTCGGCGACGAGCACTCCCCCCGCCACCGCAGCCCCCACGCCCCGCACTCCCACCCGCGTGTGCCACATCCCCCAGGCCACCGCCCCGGCCACCACCAGGCAGACCAGTCCCCCCGAGGCCACGGCCACCCGCACCCCGAACCGTTCCGCCAGCCACCCGGCCTGGAGCGAGCCGATCGGAGCCATGCCCAGCACGACGAAGGCGTAGAATCCCATCACCCTGCCCCGCAGCCGGTCGGGCGCCTGGAGCTGGAGCATCGTGTTGGCCGCGATCCCGTTCAGCGCCATCAGACAGCCGGCCAGGGTGAACAGCAGGAGCGCGGAGCCGAACCCGGGCGCGAGCGCAGCGCCGGTGAGTACGAGCCCGAACAGCACTCCCGACCCGAGCACCAGCCGGGCCCGCCGCGTGCGCCCGCCGAGCGCGGCCATGAAGAAGGCGGATGTGGCGGCGCCGACCCCGATGGCCGAGACCAGCGCGCCGTAGCCGCGCGCGTCGAGCCCCAGGACGTCCCGCGCGAACACCGGCATCATCGTCATGAACGAGAAGCCGAACACCGCGAAGGTGGCGATCAGGAGGACGATCGCCCGGGGCCACCGGTTCCCGAAGATGTAGCGGAACCCCTCGAGCATGGCGTGGAGCGCCGGCTCGACCGGTGCCTGCGGGCGGGCGGCGGGGCGCATGAGGACCAGGCTCGCGATCACCGCCAGGTAGCTCGCCGCGTTGGCGAAGAAGCAGGCGGCGAGGCCGACGGTGGCGATGAGGCCGCCCGCGATCGCTGGGCCGACCACGCGGGCCACGTTGAACGCGCTCGACCCGAGCGCGATGGCGTTCATCAGGTCCTCGCGCTCCACGATCTCGGCGATGAGCGACTGCCGGGTCGGCACCTCAAAGGCGGAGAGCAGCCCGAAGAAGACCGCGAGCCCCATGACCCAGTGCACCGTCACGAGATCGAGGTACGTCAGGATCCCCAGCAGCAGCGCCTCGACCAGCATGCCCGCCTGCAGGATCAGCACCAGCCGGTGCTTGTTCACCCGGTCGGCCACGACCCCGCCGTACAGGGTGAAGAGCAGGATCGGCAGCGTGCCGAGCGCCGTCACCAGGCCCACCGCGAACGGCGAGTCGGTGAGGTGGAGCACGAGCCACCCCTGCGCCACCGTCTGGATCCAGGTGCCGCACAGCGACACGAACTGGCCGATGAAGAACAGTCGGAAGTTGCGGTGCCGGAGCGCGGCGAAGACGGTGCGGAGATCGGGTCGGGGGGGCACGGGGGGAAAGTAATGGCGGGCGGGCAGGCGGTCAGGCGGTCAGGCGGTCAGGCGGTCAGGCGGTCAGGCGGTCAGGCG
>DASSYY010000221.1:0-3929 GCA_035703025.1 Gemmatimonadales bacterium
GCCCACGTCCACTTCGGCATAGACCTCGAGGCCGGCCGCGCGAGCCCGCGCCAGCGGGGGGACGTCCGGCGGCACGCCGGGGGCCACCACGACAGCCGCTGCGCGGGCGATGCGCTCGAGGTCGTGACCTCCGAGCTGCACCTCGGCGCCCAGCGCGGCCAGCTCCCGGGCCCAGCGCTCGTACGCCGGTCCGGTACCGGTGTCCGACGCGTACACCGGCAGTCCCTCGTGCCGCAGCAGCTTCGTAGCCGCCGTCCCGCTCTTGCCCAGCCCCACGACCGCCACCTCCCGCCCCGCGCCGCGCCAGCGCTCGAACAACTCCACCGGCATGGTCAGCGCACCTTCAGCGTCGCGACGGCGACCAGGGCACACAGCAGCCCCAGGATGTAGAACCGGGTGACCACCGTGGTCTCGGCCCAGCCGAGCTTCTCGAAGTGGTGGTGGAGCGGCGCCATCCGGAAGACGCGGTGGCTGTCGGCGTACTCCCGCCCGCGAGTGCGCTTGAACCACTTGTAGACCGAGGTCTGCAGGATCACGCTCACCGCCTCCGCCGCGAAGACGCCTCCGATCAGCAGCAGCAGGAACTCCGCCTTGAGCAGGATCGCCACCGTGCCGAGCGCGCCCCCGATGGCGAGGCTTCCGGTGTCGCCCATGAATACCTGGGCGGGATGCGCGTTGAACCAGAGAAACCCGATGGCGGCACCCATGAGCGCGGCGCAGAAGACCGCCAGCTCCCCCGCGCCCGGCAGGTAGAACAGGTTGAGGTAGGACGTCACGTCCACCCGGCCGAAGAGGTACGCGAACGTGGCGAACGCCGCCGCCGCGATGCCGGCCAGACCGGTGGCGAGCCCGTCGAGCCCGTCGGTCAGGTTGACGGCGTTGCTCGACCCGGTGATGACCAGTGTCACGAACAGCACGTACAGCCAGGGAGCGAAGTTGACCACCAGGTACTTGAAGAACGGCAGCGTGGTGGCGGTGGCGGGGATGGTGTCCCGAGGCACGAGCGGAAAGAAGATGAGGAAGAGCCCCAGCATCAGTCCGAAGCTCACCTGCCCCACCAGCTTCCACTTGGCCACGAGTCCGCGCGACTTGCCCTGCACGATCTTGAGGTAGTCGTCGAGGAACCCGATGCACCCCATCCACAGGATCGACAGCATCGCGACGACGACGAAGCGGTTGGTGAGCGGCGCCCAGAGCAGCGTCGGCACCACGGTCGACATGATGATGATCAGGCCGCCCATCGTGGGCGTACCGCGCTTGCTCTGATGGCTGGCCGGGCCTTCCGCCCGGATGATCTGGCCCACCTTGCGCGCGCGGAGCCGCGCGATGACCGGCGGGCCGACCACGAACGCGAGCAGCAGCGCCGTCACGGTGGCGCCGGCGGCGCGAAAGCTGATGTAGTTGAAGAGGTTGAAGATGATGTAAGTCTTGCCGAGCGGCGCGAGCCAGTGATAGAACATCTCGCCTCAGCGTGGGGGGGTCGCGCGGTTCGTGAGAGCCGGAAGTATACGTTCGAGGGCTACGCCGCGGGATGCCTTCAGCACCACCACCTCACCGCCGTGCAGGCGGGCCGCGACGAGCGGTCCGAGCGCCACCGGATCGGACGCCGTGACGAGCCTGTCGCCGAGACTCGCCGCATAGGGCTGGAGTGCCGGCACGAAGTCGCCGACCGCGGCCAGCAGGTCCGGCGCGAGCTCGACCAGCGCGGCGGCGATCTCGGCGTGGAGCGCCGGCGCATCGTCGCCCAGCTCGCGCATGGTGCCGGCGATGAAGACGAGCCGCCGCCCGTCCCGGAGCGCCCGCGCCGTGGCGATGGCGGCACGGAAGCTCTGGGGATTGGCGTTGTAGCAGTCGTTGAGGATGGTGAGCCCGCCCTGCTCGAGCAGGTCACCCCGGCCCGCGGGGATCGCGAAGTGCTCGAGCGCCCGCGCGCAGGCGTGCCGGTCGAGACCCAGCGCCTCCACCACCGCCCAGACCCGGGTCGCGTTATCGGCCTGGTGCAGCCCGCGTGCGGCGAGCGTGAAGCGCACGTCGCCGAACGTCAGCACCGGCCGGGCATCGGGAGCGAGCTCGACCCGGTCCGGCACCAGGTCGGCCTTCAGGAGCCCCGCGGTCCGCACCGCGCGCGCCCGTCGCCGGGCACCTTCGACCAGAGCCGCCGGCTCGGTCCCGACGATGGCAAGCGGTACGCCGTCGGTGAGCGCCAGCTTCTCCTCCACCACGCCGGCGAGCGAGCCGAACCCCTCGAGATGGCCCTGCACGGCATTGGTGACGAGGACGAGCGACGGCTCGATGATCTCGCGGTACCGCGCGATCTCCCCGGGCAGGTTGGCCCCGGCCTCGACCACGAGCGCATCGGTGCCCTCCGGCGCCTCCAGGATGGTGGTCGGCACGCCCACGAGGTTGTTGAGGTTGGCGCGCGTGGCGTAGACCCGATGCCGGGTGCCGAGCACTGCGGCCAGCATCTCCTTCGTGCTCGTCTTCCCGTTGGTGCCGGTCACCGCGATGACGGGGCCCGTGATCTCGCGGCGCCTCGCACGGGCCAGCAGGCCGAAGGCCTTGAGGGTGTCCGGCACATGGAAGGCGATTACGCCGGCAGGTACCCGGGCGCCGGCCCGCACTACGACGCCGGCCGCACCCGCGGCGGCAGCCGCATCGAGGTAGTCGTGACCGTCGAATCGCTCGCCGGCCAGCGCCACGAACAGCGCGCCGGGCTCGATGGTGCGGGTGTCGGTCAGCACGGTGGTGAATACCGGTTCCGCCGATTCTCCCCGCACCGGCGCGGTTCCCGGCGCAGGCTCGGAGATGCCCAGCGCCTCGCGCACGCGACCCGCCGTCCAGCGGCTCACTCGCCGGCTCCAGTGGCGGCGCGGACGATCGCGCGCTCGTCGAAGGGCACCTTCTCCGTGCCCAGTACCTGGTACGTCTCGTGGCCCTTCCCCGCCAGCAAGAGGGTGTCGCCCGGGCGCGCCTGCTCGAGGGCCGCGTGGATCGCGGCCAGCCGGTCGACGATCCGGAGGTGCGGCACACCACCCATGCCCTGCTCGATATCGTCGATGATGGCCCCGGGATCCTCGGTACGCGGGTTGTCCGAGGAGGCGATGGCCAGGTCCGCCCCTTCGGCCGCGATTCTCCCCATGATCGGGCGCTTGCCCCGGTCGCGATCGCCGCCGCACCCGAACACGACGATGATCCGGCCCCGGGTGAGCGGCCGGAGCGTGGCCAGGGCGCGCTCAAGGGCGTCCGGTGTGTGCGCGTAGTCCCGGAGCACGATGCACGGCCGGTCGGCGATGCGCTCCATCCGCCCCGGCACCTGGGGCGATCCGGCCAGCCGGGCAACCACGTCGTCGAGCGGCCGGCCGAGGCCGAGGGCGCAGGCAATGGCCGCCAGCGCGTTGGTCACGTTGAAGTCGCCGAGAAGCGGCAGCGAGGCCTCGGCGCCGCCGAACCGGCCCTCGAGGCGGAAGCGGCTGCCAGAGGCGTCGAGCGTTACGCCGGACGCCCTCACGTCCGCCGCGGGATGGAGACCGAAGGTCACCCGCGACGCCCGCGTGGGCAGCGCACGCCAGGCGTCGTCGTCCAGGTTCACCACCTCGACGCCCGCCAGGGTGAGCAGTGTCGTCAGCTTGAGCTTCGCGGCGAGGTAGGACTCCATCGTGCCGTGGTAATCGAGGTGATCGCGCGTCAGGTTGGTGAAGACTCCCGCGGCGAAGCCGAGGCCATCGAGCCGCCCCTGATCCAGGCTGTGGGACGACGCCTCCATCGCGACACACGTCGTCCCGCGCGCGAGCAGGGCGGCGAGGGTGCCCTGCAGATCGATCGGTCCGGGGGTGGTGAGCGACCCGGCGGTCGAGTCGACTGCGTCCCCGTGCCCGTCCAACGCACCGAGCGTGCCGATGCTGCCGGCGCTTTCCGAGGCGTTGAACAGG
>DASSYY010000230.1:0-2397 GCA_035703025.1 Gemmatimonadales bacterium
ACTTCGCCATAGGCGGAGCCGTGGTCGTGCGCGAGGCGCTCCGCAACCGAGCGATCCACGCCGTCTGGCAGCGCGCCGGACACCTCGCGGACGAGCTCATCGAAGCGGAAGAAGTCGCCGCCGTGAATCCGCGTGATCGCCGTGCGGCAAGGCCGAACCGAGCGGCCCAGCTTGTCATGGACCAGGTCCACCGCGCGCTCCGCCACACCGCGGGCGACGGTGTAGCGGTTGGAGATGGCGGAGATCAACCCCTGCACCCCGTCCTCGCGCGCGTTGTCGACCACCAGCGGCCGCTTCCCGAAGCTCACGTTGCCGCCTTCCTCGTCACCCTTCTCGACCGGGAGCAGCCCGGCCATCACCAAGGCGACGTCGTCCATGGTGAGACCGAGCTTGGGATCCGCCTCGGCGATCTCCTTGACGAAATCGCCGACCTCGGCCTCGGTGACGCGGAGCCGGTCGGGCTCGTCGCGCCAGATCAGGCTGTTGACCCCGACCAGGGTCCGCCCGCGCCAGGGAACCATGAACAGGTGCCGTGGCCCGCGGGTGAGCACAGCGGAGGGGTCGCGATACTTGGTCTGGAGCGCGAGGGCACGGCCGTCCACGAAGCGGCGCTTCAGCACCAACGCCATGTCGCGGGAGAACGGGACGCTCCGCGCCTTGCGCACGCCGGAGCGAACCAGCAGCGCCTCGGCGTAGGGGCCGGCGGCGTTGATCACCGTGCGGGCCCGCACCTCGAACTTGTCCCCGCCGAGCCGGTCCTCGACCCGCACGCCGATGACCCGTCCGCCCTGGAGCACCAGCGAGGCCACGTCGCAATAGTTGGCGACGGCGGCGCCGGACCGGGCGGCGGTCCGAACCAGGGCCCAGACCAGCCTCGGCGGATTGAAGAGCTGGCCGTCGTAGAAGACGCCGGCCCCGGTCAACCCTTCCTTATTGATGTTGGGGAACCACTCCAGCACCCGGCTGCGGGAGACGATCCTGGCGGCCGGGACCCGGCGGGCCGGGTCGGTGATACCCCGATTCCGGTCGGCGGTGAGGGCGTTGAGCAGGGCGAAGGCAACGCCCAGGATCTCGGGACCCCGCATTCCGTGCCCGTACGTCGGGACGACGAACGGCATGGGCTTGACCAGGTGCGGCGCCATCCTCAGGAGCGCACGGCGTTCGCCGCTCGACTCCCGGACCCGCACCACGTCCAGGTGCTGGAGATACCGGACGCCGCCGTGCACGACCTTGAGCGACTCGGCCGAGGTGGCCCCGCCGAAGTCGCCGCGCTCGAGCAGCGCGACCGAGAGACCCCGCTGCGAGGCGTCCCAGGCCGTCGCGGCGCCGGTGATGCCTCCGCCTACCACCACGACGTCGAACTCGGTTCCCGCCAAGGCGGCCAGTGCACGCGCCATCAGGCGAGCGCCCCCTCGCGCGCGCGAAGATACTGCTCGACCGAGTGGATGCCGTAGAGGAGCCGATCCCACCGGGGGTCGGGAGTGCTGAGCGGGGCACGCTCGGCCAACAGGCGACGGGAGAGCAGGTCCGCCGTGGCCGGGTCGCCGTTGCCCGGGGCGACCTCCACCCGCACCAGGCCGTGGAAGAGGTCCCGGGCCTCCCAATCCCAGAGACGCAGCGCCCACGCGAGCACGGGTGCGACGCTGCGACTCTCCGGAGCGAACACCGACGTGCGGTATCCCTTGGGCAGACGGAGGTAGCGCTCGAGGTCGGCGCCGTCGAACGGCAGCGCGGAGTGGCTCTTCGACACCCCGATCGTCCGAGGATCGGTGGCCCAGTCCGGACTCTCCGACAGGGAGCCGTCCACGACCAGCCAGCCGTCCGACATCCGGCGAAACCGGCGACCGACGTCGAGCTCCAGCTGACCGCGCGCCCGGTCCAGCGCGCGCCCGGCGAGCGTGAGATCGCGCACCGGGTGGGGAGGCTCGTCCTCGGGTAGCGCGAGGGTGGTGAGACCGTCGAGCGCGTCTCCTGCCGCCTCGAGTGCCCGAGGTCGCGCAATCGCCAGGACGCGGCGGTCGGCCACGACTGTGCGGAGCCGGCCTTCACACCGCTCGCGCACGGCGGCCGCGATTTCCGCCACGTAGATCGGCGCGGCGCCAGCATAGGCCACCAGGTGCAAGCGCTGCACGCCGTCAAGGAAAGCGAGGATGCCAGGCCACGGCTCCGCGCGTCCGACGTCGTGGTAGTCCAGCGCGTTACCCTCCATCAGCCGCGCCGGCCGGATGCACGCCTCCTCGGCACGGCCGCTGCTGGATTCCGGTAGGCCCGTGGCGGGGGTAAGCCCCCTCACGCTCAACCGGCGCCGAATCGCCGTAAGATTTGGAATGGCCATGCCGAGTAAGGTAGCCGGTGACCTGCGTCAGCGCCTCGCCGCGGTGCCGAGACCATCGACGA
>DASSYY010000242.1:0-23361 GCA_035703025.1 Gemmatimonadales bacterium
GGCGGCGCAGGATCCGAAGACGCGGCTGCTGCTCGAGGATCTCGAGTTGGTGCTGGCGGAGATCGCGCAGCTGGCCGCGGACGCGCGCCCGGACGATCGCGAGCTGATCCGCGAAGGCCTGGACCACGGTGGCGTTCTCTCCCGTCTCCGGACGGAGGTGCCCGCCGGAACGACCCCTACACGAGGTGACCTGTGATGGATCGGATGTCGCTGGGACTGGCGCTGGCCGGCGTGATGGCGCTCGGGAGCGGAGGGAGGATCGCTCCGGCACTCTGGCAGGAGCGGGCGGCGGCGAGCGCTCCGGACTCCGCTGGACCGCTCGCGGCGAGGCCGCCGGAGGCCTCGCTCCAGGGCGATCCCGCCGACTCGGTCTACCGCGCCGCGCGCGCGGCGCTGGACCGGCGGGACTACCGGCAGGCGGCCGTGCTGTTCGCGCAGGTCCCGGAGCGGTTCCCGCGCTCGGGCTACGCCGCCGACGCCTACTACTGGCGCGCCTTCTCGCTCTACCGCGTGGGCGGCACGCCGCAGCTTCGCGCAGCCCTGGCCGCGCTCGATATCCAGCGCGAGCGCTTCCCGAAGGCCGCGACCAAGGGCGACGCGAAGGCGCTGGCCAGCCGGATCCAGGGCGAGCTCGCCCGGCAGGGCGATCCTACGGCAGCCGCGGTGGTGACCGAGGCCGCCGCAGACGCGGCCCGTACCCCGCCGGTTCCACCGGTCCCCCCGACCGTGGCCATGGCGCCGCCACCGCAGCCACCGATCCCGCCCGCGCCGCCCGGCGACGACAACCGCTGTGCCGACGACGACGACGACACCAAGGTGGCCGCGCTCAACGCGCTGCAGCAGATGGACGACGAGCGGGCTCGCCCGATCCTCCAGCGAGTGCTGGCGCGGCGCGATCCGGCATCGGTGTGCCTGCGGCGGAAAGCCGTGTTCCTGATCGCGCAGGAGAGCGCCAGCGGGACCGAGGACATCCTGCTCGAGACGGCGCGCACCGACCCCGACCACGAGGTGCGGGAGCAGGCGGTGTTCTGGCTGTCTCAGGTCGGGACGGACAAGGCGGTCGGGGCCCTCGATTCGATCCTTCGCACCTCCAAGGACCCGGCGCTCCAGGAAAAGGCGGTCTTCGCGCTGTCCCAGCACGGCAGCGACCGTGCATTCCAGGCGCTCCGCGCGTACGCCGAGCGACCGGACCTGTCCGTCGATCTGCGCGAGAAGACCATCTTCTGGATCGGCCAGAGCGGCGGCGCGGAGAACGAGGCCTATCTCAAGTCCCTCTACGGCCGGCTCAAGGAGGAGTCGCTGCGGGAGAAGGTGCTGTTCTCCATCTCGCAGGCCGGGGGCCAGGAGAACGCGCGCTGGCTGCTCGGCATCGCCAAGGACACCCGCCAGCCGCTCGAGCTGCGCAAGCGGGCCCTGTTCTGGGCCGGGCAGAGCGACGCGTCGATGGCCGACCTGACGGCGCTCTACGCCTCGACGCCCGACCGCGAGATGCGCGAGCAGCTCATCTTCGTCTACTCCCAGCGCGACGAGCCGGCCGCGGTGGACAAGCTGCTCGACATCGCCAAGCGCGAGCCCGACGTGGAGCTGCGCAAGAAGGCGCTCTTCTGGCTCGGCCAGAGCGACGATCCCCGCGCCGCCAAGGCGCTCCAGGACATCATCGAGCAACCCTGAGCCGGAGGCCCCGATGCAGGCACGACTCGCGGCAGCACTGGCACTGCTGCTTCTTCCCGCGGCGGCCGGCGCCCAGACCCTGGCGCAGCAGGTCGTGGCCCTCGGCGACGGCACCCTGCGGCTCAGCTTCGCCGCGCGCCCCGGGGTCTGCGGCAATGGCGGGCACAGCATCACCATCGTCAGCCACGACGACGACAGCAGCGAGTGGGAGAGCGACTGCGCCCCCGGACCGGTGCGGGTATCCCTCCGGGTCCGGGGCGGTCGGGTGGCCGACGCCAACACGTACGTTGGGGGGCGCTGGCGGCCGCCCGACGCGAGAACGACCGACCTCGGTCGGCTGCCGGCGGGGCGGGCCGCCGCCGAGCTCCTGGCCCTCGTCGAGGAGCGCCGGGCGGACGCTGAGGAGCTCGTCACTGCGGCCACGCTGGCCGACAGCGCGGTGGTGTGGCCGGTGCTGCTCCGGATCGCACGGCGGACCGAGCTGCCGCTGGAGACGCGGCGGCAGGCGGTCTTCTGGCTGGGCCAGGCGGCCGGCGAGGCCGCGACCCGCGGCCTCGACTCGATCGCCACGGACGGCGGCGGCGAGCTCGAGGTCCGGAAGCAGGCGGTGTTCGCGCTGTCACAACGGCCGTCGGACGAGGGCGTCCCGGTGCTGATCCGGATCGCGCGCTCGAACCCCCATGCCGAGCTGCGCAAGAGCGCGCTCTTCTGGCTGGGGCAGAGCGAGGATCCCCGGGCGATCGCGCTGTTCGAGGAGATCTTGAAGTAGTCCCCGGTTACATTCCCCCCCATGCCGGCCCACCCCCGCGTCCTCCTCGGCGCGGCGCTCCTGCTTGCCGCGTGCGGCGAGAAGCGGGCGCCTGCGCCGGTCGTGACCCTGGCAGCGCCGGCGGACACGGTCCAGACGGAGCTGTCGGAGATCACCGCCGGCGCCTGGCTTGGCGGCGGCCGCTGGGCCGTGCTGGCACAGGGCGACGAGCAGGTCGCCATTGCCGATGTCGGCACGCGCGCCGTGACGCCGCTCGCGACCGACGGAGGGAAGCGGCTCCGCAACCCCTCGACGCTGTTTCGCGCCGGCGATACGCTCTACGTGGGTGACTGGGGCCTGCGGCAGACCTCGCGCTGGACCCTGGACGGCCGCTTCGGCGGGGCGACGCCGGCCCCGGACGCGCTCCGTGGCGTGCTTCCGCGGGATCGCGACGCCGCCGGGCGCTACTACCTGGAGCTGCGTCCGCGTCCCGGCTCCGACGGGCAGGGCAACCGCGACTCGGCGGTGGTGGTGCGGGCGTCCCCCGCCCTCGACCGCGGAGACACGCTGGCCCGGCTCGCCCCGCTCGACATCGCCGAGGTGGTGGGCGATGCGGGCCGCCGGTTCGAGCGCCGCGTGTTCAGCGGGACGGACCAGTGGGGGGTGCGGCCGGACGGATCGCTCTGGGTGGCGCGGGTGTACGAGAACCGGGTCGACTGGCGGGACCCATCCGGCACTTGGACCCGCGGCGAGCCGCTGCCGGACCGGGTGCTCGAGGTGACGCGCTACGATCGCGAGCTGTTCCTGCGGCGATTTCCACCCGAGCTCCGCAATACCGCCGAGCAGCTGCCGTTCGCGCCCGTGAAGCCGCCATTCGAGGCCGGCCTCACCGGCGCGGGCGACGAGGTCTGGCTGGAAAAGAGCCGGGCACCGGTGGATTCCAGCCGCCGCTATCACCTCGTGGACCGGCAGGGCCGGTTGCGCGAGGAAATCCGGGTGCCCGGCCAGGGGCGTATCATCGCCGTGGCGCCCGGAGCCGTGCTGGTGGCCGAGCCGGCCCGCGGCGGCGCACGTTTGCTGCGCTTCACCCTGCCCGCTTCGGCCGCCGGGCCCTGATGATACCGTTCGAACGTCGTCCGTCCGCTTTCCGAGGAGCTCCCGCATGAAGTTGGCCGTATCGCTCTGCACCCTCGTCCTGCTGTCCGCCGCCTGCACACCGGCGGAGAGTCAGGGCGGCCTCACGCTCGAGAAGAAGCTCCCGGCCACCTTCGGGCAGCTGAGCAACGTCGTGGAGCTGGGCGACGGCCGCGTGGCGTTCGCCGACACGAAGGCCAAGCTCTTCCTGACCGCCGACCTCGCCACGGGGAAGGTCGACACGCTCGGCGCCCGGGTCGATTCACTCCCCCGGAACCCGTCGCCCGAGCAGTACAAGTTTCCCGGCTGGGTGGCGCGGCTGAAGGGCGACACGGTGGCATTGGTGGACTTCAGTGCGCTGCGGACGACGCTCTGGGGCAAGGACGGGAAGCCGTACGGCGTTCTGCCGATCGTCCAGGTGGCAGGCACGGCGCCGGTGCTGGTCTACGACACCGTGGGGAACGGCTACAAGGTGGACTATCAGTCGATCATCGGCGGGGCCGAGCCGGGGAGCCCCGCGCGGCCGGACAGCGTGCCGGTGCTCCGGATCGCGCTCAAGACCGGGAAGGTCGACACCGTGGCCAACCTGGCCTCGCCCGAATTCGGCGAGGCGATGTTTGGCACCCAGATGCAGCAGGCGGCCAAGGTCTTCGCGCCGAACGATTTCTTCGGCGTGCTGCCGAACGGCACCGCGTGGCTGGCGCGGGGGCACGAGAACCGGGTCGACTGGCGCGATCCGTCCGGCAGCTGGACCCGCGGCAAGTCGCACGACTACGTCAAGGCCGCCGTCACGCAGGCCGACCGGGACCGGGTGCTGGCCCAGGTCCGCGAGCAGGGCAAGCAGTTCGGGATGCCGCAGGACCTGGAGATCAAGTACCCCTTCTCCGAGACCAAGCCGCCGTTCGATTTCGCGCTGGGCCGCCCGAACGGCGAGGTCTGGCTCCAGCGGCCGCGCTCGCAGGAGGACGCGCCGCTGACCTACGATGTGTTCAATCGCCAGGGAAGCTGGCAGCGGTCGGTGGAGTTTCCCAAGGGGGCGACCCTCGCGGGCTTCGGGCCGACGGGGGCGGTCTACGGGTCGATCAAGGAGGCGGACGGGACGCGGACGGTCGGGCGGTTCACGCTCAAGTAGCCTTGCTGATCACCTGAGCGCCGCGAAGGGGGCATGATTCGAATCGTGCCCCCTTCGCGGCGCTCGGGGTGTCTCGCGACTGGATCGGGCGGACCCTGCCGCTCGCTCGAGGCCGCTCCCCTGACGTCAGTCCAGCATCGGGGGCTCGTCCCCGGGCGGCGTATTTGGCCCTTGCCGGTCGGTGCGCCGCCGGTCCCGCCGCCGCCCTTCCTCGTACCATCGCCGCGTGATCTCGCCCGCGAGGTCCCGGTTGCCGAGGCCGAACGCCAGCCCTACCGCCAGCGCCACGGCGCCGAGCGTCAAGGTGAACGCGGCGGTGACGATCTCCTCCGCCACGCCCACCTGCTGCAGTGCCATGAACACGGCGATCACGACCACCGCGCCCTTGGCCATCTTGGCCACCGTGGGGACGCCCGATACCGTGCCCGCGGACGCCAGGATCAGCCCCCGCACGAACTCGCCCAGAATCATCCCCAGGATCACGATCACGATCCCGGCGATGAGCGTCGGAATGAACGCCAGCATCGTGCCGAACATCTGGTTGATGCTCTCGAGCCCGAGCGCCGTACTGGCGAGCAGGATCACGACCAGCATCACCAGCCAGAAGATCAGCTTGGCCAGCGCCCGGACCGGGTCGAGCCGGGAGCCGGTGCGCCCGACCACCTCGTCGAGGCCGCCCGCGGCGGCCACGCGGTTGAAGTCGAGACGCTTGAGTGTGTCGTCGGCCCAGCGCTGGACCTGGCGGGCGAGGAAGTACCCGGTCAGCAGGATCACCGCCGCCCCGAGGAGCGCGGGCAGCACCGACCCGATCTGCTCGCCGCCGATCCGCAGTCGCTCCCACAGTTCGTTCACGTCGCCACCTCGATCACGAGTTTCCCGGTCTGCTCGCCGCGCTCGAGCCGCTCGACCGCGGCGGGCCAGTCGCCGAGCGGCACCACCCGATCGACCACCGGCCAGAGGCGGCCCTGGTGGGCCAGCGCCACGATCTCGGCATACTCACGCCGGCTGCCGAGCGTGGAGCCGAGGATGCTCCACTGGTGCCAGAAGAGGCGCCGAAGATCGATCGAGACCATCGGGCCGGTGGTGGCGCCGCAGATGACCAGCCGGCCGCCCCGCCGGAGCGCGCGGAGCGAGTCCTGCCAGCGGGCCTCGCCGATGCTGTCCACGATCACGTCGGCACCACGGCCGCCGGTGAGCCGTCGGAGCTCCGCGACGACATCCGACGTGGCGTGGTTGATGGCGTCATCGGCGCCGGCGCGCCGCGCCGCCTCGAGCTTGGCGTCCGTCGAGCTCGTCACGATGGTCCGGGCGCCGAGATGCCGGGCCACCTGGAGCGCCGCCATCCCCACACCGCCCCCGACGCCCCAGATCAGCACCGTCTCGCCCGGCCGAAGCGCTGCGCGCGTTGTGAGCATCCGCCAGGCGGTGAGCGTGGCGAGCGTGAACGCCGCCGCCTGATCCCACGCCATCCCCGCCGGCACCGGCGCGAGGTTCTCGGCGGGGACCACCACGAACTCGGCCACGGTGCCGGGCCGGTGCTCCCCGACCACGCGGTACGCGGAACAGAGCGATTCCTCGCCCCCCTCGCACGCGGGGCACCGGCCGCAGCTCACGCCGGGATTGATCATGACCCGGTCGCCCGGCCGAACCGTCGTTACGGCGGGCCCGACCGACTCGACCACGCCCGCGCCGTCCGAGCCCACGATGTGGGGAAAGACGTAGTGCACGCCCGGCAGGCCGCCGGCGACGAAGAGGTCGAGCCGATTGAGCGCCGCAGCGCGGATGCGGACGCGCACATCCCGCGGACCTTCCAGCTCGGGCCGGGGAATCTCGCGCACGGCCAGGTGCGAGACGCCGCCGACTCCATCGAGCGCGAGTGCCCTCACGGGGCGGAGCCGGTCAGAACGAGGGGCTCACCACCTGCTCGCCCGGCCTGAGCGGAACGAGCAGAGGTGCGCCGCCCCCGCCCAGCGGCTGGATCCGCAGCGTGAGCTGCGACTTCCCCTTGCCCGCCTCGGCGAGCTTGCCGGCCACATAGGCGACGCGCTCGCCGTCGCGCGAGACGTCGAGCGCGATGACCGGCTGATCGATCTCCAGTACCGGCAGCGGCGCCGTGCCGCCCGCGGACAGGCGCATCACGCGCGCCTTGCTGCCCTTCTCTACCACGTAGATCAGGTCGCCGTTCGGGAGATAGCGCGGACTGTTCTCGCGGTCACCGGTCTTGGTGAGCCGTCGCGCCTCGCCGCCGTCGATCCCGGTCTCGTAGATCTCCGGATTGCCGTCACGGGTAGAGACGAACGCGACGCGCCGCCCATCGGGTGACACCTCGGGTTTGCGGTTGCCACCGGCCGAGGCGGTGAGGGGCCGCGGATCGCCGCCGTCCGCCCGGATGCTCATGATCTGCGGGACGCCGGTGCGGGGCGAGGCCGTGTAGAGGATGCGGGATCCGTCCGGGGTCCAGACCGGATCGCCCTCGCTGCCGGCGTCGACGGTGACGCGGCGGGCATTCCGGCCGTCGGCGTCCATCACGTAGAGGTCGAAGCTGCCGGAGCGGCTCGAGCTGAACGCGATCCGCGTCCGGTCGGGCGAGCGCATGCCCTGCACGCTGCCTCCGGCGTCCACCAGGACCGGCAGGAGGGTGTCGGGGCTCTCGGGCCGGACCTGATAGAGTCCGAAGGCACCGCTCCGATTCGACGCCACGAGCAGATCCGCCGTGACGAAGACGTCCGCGGTGACCGGCTTGCCGCCGGGGAGCACGGCGCTCACCACCGCGCGTCCCGGGCTGACGGCACGGACCTCGCCGCCGCTCACCACCGCCACGTCCGGCCGATCGCTGCTCCACTCCACGCCGGTGGCGGGCGCGATGACCTTGCCCCCCTCGTCGAGCAGGTTCGCCGCCAGGGTCACCCGCTCGCCGAGGCGGAGGCCGGCCCGGGTGCGGTCGAGCGCGAGGGCACCGGCGATGATGTGCAGCCGCCAGACCACCGCCTCGAACCCGTGCAGCTGGGCGGTCAGCGTCGTTGCGCCGGTGTCGCGGGCGGTGAGCGCGCCGGTGGTCCGGTCGAAGGACGCCTTCGTGCTGTCACCCACTTGCCACGTGATCCGGGCCTCGGGAATCGGCGTGGAATCGGCCGCCTGAGCCACGGCGGAGAACTCACGGGTCGCGCGCAGCGGTATGGTCAGCGCGTCGGCCGGCGGCTTGGGCGAGACGACGAGCACCTGCGGCAGCCGGTGTACGGTCAAGCCGGCCCGACGCTCCTGGCCGAAGCCGTTCAGCACGATTTCGGTCCGGCCGGGTTGCCGCGCGTGGACGACCCCGTCCGGGCCCACGCCGGCGACGGTGGTGTCGGTCGAGCTCCACTGGAGACCGGTGGTGATCGTGCGATTGCCCTGCGATGGCACCCGGGCATGCAGCGTCTCCGCCTCTTCGGGGCCAAGGACATCGCTCGCCCCATCGAGCGCGATGTCGGCCTGCTCGACCTCGACCGGGACGGTGGCCATGAGGCCCGTGCCGCCGTTCGCCTGGACGATGCTCTTGCCGGGGGCGACGGCCACCACCATCCCCGCGGTGTCGACGGTGGCGACCTCGGGCTTGAGCGACTTCCACAGGACGCGGGCGAGCGGGAACGGCGTGCCGTCCTCGCGGAGCGCGTGAGGCGTGATCAGCACGCTTTCGCCGGGCAGCAGCATGGCGGTCGTCGGATCCAGCGCGAGCGCCACGCCGCTGCCGGCGGCGCCGGCACCCGCGGCGCCGGTGACCAGCACGGCCAGCGACGCGCGCTTGCCTTGCAGCCGAGCCTCCACCTTGGCGAGCCCGGGCGCGACGCCGAGGACGGTACCGTCCCGGGAGACCCGGGCGATCGCCGTGTCGGAGCTCCAGAAGGTGAACTTGGCGGAGGAAATGATGTTGCCCTGGCGGTCGTAGGCCGAGGCGAAGATCGGTTGCTTCTGGCCGACCCCGAGCGTCATGGTCTCGGGCGTGACCTGGAGTTCGTTGGCGGTCTGGCCGGCCAATGGAGTCGCGATGGCCAGCGCGGCGAGCCACGCCAGCGCGAGGCCGTGCGCCGCGCGTGCCGGACGGCGGCGCGCGCGGCGGTCCGCTTCAGGTCGGAGAAGTATCACCGGCGGCTGTATCCACTGAGAGAGGGGGGAATTGCTGGGGAAGTATAGCGCACGCCGAGCGTAGTCGCATGACCCCGGGCTCCGCCGGCCATCGCCGGGGCTCCGCCGAATCGACCGTATGTATCTATCCCATAGAGGCTTATGACCTCCGTGCTAGGTCGCACGCAGGTCGCCGCGCGGTACGGGGTGCCGCGACGTGGGGCACCGCGGGCCGCGGTTGGGCGGGACCCGTTCGACGTCTTGCACAAGCTTCGAAGATGTGCAAGTTATATCTGAATCACCTCTGCACAGGCGCGCGGGCGCGCGTCACCGCCGGCGGGTTGCGCCGCACCACCGATCGGAGGAAGCGAAGATGGCCGAGCTTCATTATATGGAGATGGGCTGGTCCGGATCCGGCTGGATGGATCCGCTTCCGATTGAGTACCCGCCGGCCCCCGCTCCCGCCCCGCCCGCGCCTCCCCCGTCGCCCGCCGCTGCGCAGCCGGCGGCAGCCGCGAAACCCGCCAGGAAGGCGGCGCCAGCAGCAGCCAGGAAGCCGGCCAAGAAGGCGACGAAGAAGACGACCCGAAAGGCCGCCAAGAAGACGGCGAAGAAGTCGGCCCGAAAGGCCGCCAAGAAGACGGCGAAGAAGTCAGCGAAGAAGGCCGCCAGGCGCCCCGCGAAGAAGGCCGCGAAGAAGGCGTCCCGGAAGCCGGCCAAGAAGTCGGCGCGCAAGGCAGCCAAGAAGCCAGCCCGGAAGGCCAAGCGCGGCCGCAGGCGCTAGTCGGCGGAACCCTGGCGGCCTAGCCCGGAGAGTCGGTGCGCGCGAGGGCCGCCGCGCAATTGATCAGCGCGATGTGGGTGAACGCCTGCGGGAAGTTGCCGAGGAACTCGCCGGTGGCGGGGTCGATCTCCTCGGAGTAGAGCCCGACGTGGTTGGCGTGGCGCAGCATCCGGCGGAAGACCCGCTCGGCGCGCTCGCGCTCGCCAATCATGGTCAGGGCCTGGGCCAGCCAGAAGGTGCAGATCGAGAACGCCCCCTCCTCCCCCTCCAGCCCGTCGGGATGCCGGTAGCGGTACACCAGCTCGCCATCGGCGCTGGTGAGCTCCCGCGCGATCGCCCGAACGGTCCCGTGGACTCGGGGATGGTTCCAGGGTAGGAACCGCACCATGGGGATCGCGAGCGCCGCGGCGTCGAGCGCGTCGTCGTCATAGGCCTGCGTGAAGGCCTGGTGCCGCTCACTCCACCCACGGTCCATGATCTCGGCGTGGAGCGCGTCCCGCTGGACCCGCCATTCGGCCGTGTTCGACTCGAGGCCCAGCTCCTCCGCCATCCGGACGCCCCGGTCCATCGCCACCCAGCTCATCACCTTGCTGAAGACGTAGTGGCGCACCTCGCCCCGGACCTCCCAGATGCTGGAGTCGGGGAGCTGCCAGTTCTTGCTGACCCAGTCGACCAGCCCCCGCAGCACCCGCCAGGTGCCCTCGGTCATCTCGTTGGTGCGGCGCCAGATGTCGGCGGTCTCGAGGACCTCGCCGTAGACGTCGAGCTGGAGCTGCCCGACCGCACCGTTGCCCACGCGGCCCGGCCGGGACCCCCGGTAGCCGGACAGGTGGTCGAGCTGGCGCTCGACCAGGTCGCGGCGGCCGTCGATGCCGTACATGATCTGCAGGTGGCCGCCGCCCTCGTGGCGGCAGACCTTCTTGAGGAACCGCATGAAGGCATCGGCCTCCTTGCGGTGGCCGACGGCGTCGAGCGCGGCGAGGGTGAACGCCGCGTCCCGGAGCCAGACGAAACGGTAGTCCCAGTTCCGCACCCCGCCGATGGTCTCGGGGAGCGAGGTGGTGGGCGCCGCGATGATCGCCCCGGTCTCCGCGTGGGTCATCAGCTTGAGCGCGAGCGCCGACCGCTTGACCATGCCGCGGAAGGGACCGCTGTAGCGGACGCCGGCCGCCCACCGGGCCCAGAAGGCGGCGGTGATGTCGAGCTTGAGCGCGCTCGCGTAGCGGTCGGCGGGATGGATGTCGTCGTCGTCGTAGCGGAGGACCAGCCACCGCTCCTCGCCCTTCTCCACCGTGAACCGGGCGGTGGCGGCGGACTGCTCGACGGCCCAGTCCACCGGCCGGGTGCTCGAGAGCGTGAGCACCTGGTCGGTCCGGTCGGTGGCGAAGAGCCCGTTGCGGAGCAGCTCCAGCCGAGTCGTGCGCGCCCCATATTCGAACCGGGGCATGAACACCATCTGCATCGCCACACGGCCGCGGGTGCAGCGGAGCTGGCGATGGATCTCGGGGTGCGGGCCGGACGGCCGTCCGTCCTCGCCCACCGGCATGAAATCGGTGAGCACGGCGACGCCGTCCGCGGTCCGGAAGGTGGTCTCCAGGATGTTGGTGCGGGGGAGGTACCGCTGGGTCGAGGTCCACTCGCCCTGCGGACGGATGGACCAGGTGCCGCCGCGCTCGGGATCGAGAATGGCGGCGAAGACGCTGCCGCTGTCGAATCGCGGCAGGCAGCACCAGTCGATCGCCCCATCGAGCCCGACCAGCGCGGCGGTGCGCATGTCGCCGATCAGGCCGTACTCCGCCAGCGTCAGCGTGCGTGCGGGGCCGGTCCGCCGAGCCGTCTGGTCCGAAGGGGTATCGATCGTCACGTCCGTCATCGCCCAAGTATAACGAGAGGCGCCGAGGATCTTGCATGGGCCACGTCACCCACTCACCTTCCTACACCTCTTCCCCCGGTGCATGTCCTTCTTCCGCCTTCCCGCGCCCGCCATTGCGGCCCTGCTGCTGGCGATCGGCTCTCTCGCGGCCTGCCGCCGCTCGCCCCCGGACGGCGTGGCGCTGGTCGGCGCGACCCTGTTCGACGGAAGCGGCGGACCGCTCCTGTCCAACTCGGTCGTCGTCGTCCGCGGGGGCCGGATCGAGTCGGTGGGAACCCGGGCCGGATTCCAGCTGCCGGCCCGGACGCGCGAGGTGGACGTCACCGGACGCTGGATCATCCCGGGGCTGATCGACGCCCACGCCCACGTCGAGCCCTGGGCACTGCCGCGATACCTCGCGTGGGGGGTCACGACGGTGCGGGACGTGCACGGGACGCTCGACTCGGTGCTCCGTCTCCGCGCCCGGGTCAACCTCGGCGCCGTCGCCGGGCCCCGGATCTACAGCGCGGGGGCGATGATCGACGGCCTGCCGACGACGTATCCCGATGCGATCGGCGCCAACGGCCCGCGCGATGCGCGCAAGGCGGTGGACCGGCTGGTCAACGCCGGCGCGGACCTGATCAAAGTCTATACGAGGGTGGACCCTACGCTGATGCGCGCGGTCCTCGACGAGGCCCGCACGTTCAACCTCCGCGTGGCCGGCCATCTCGGCCTGACCGACGCGGTGACCGCGGCCAAGGAAGGAATCAGCTCGATCGAGCACCTGAGCGGCGTGCCCGAGGCGGCCATGGCCGACGGGTCCTCGCTCTACGCGGCGCACTACCGGGGCTTCTTTCCGGGCTGGACCGCATTCGAGCGCAGCTGGGCGGGGCTCGATTCCGCGGCCCTCGCGCGCGTCGCCAAGGAGCTGGCCGATCGCAAGGTGACGCTGGTGCCGACCCTCGTCCTCCACGAGACCTTCAGCCGGCTCGACGATCCCGCGGTCCTGAGCGACACCATGCTGCGGGCGGTACCCGAGCTCCAGCAGGCGCGCTGGAACGTGAAGGATATGGTTCGCCGCGCGGGCTGGACCGACCAGGACTACCCCGCGTTCCGGGCCGCCCGCCCGAACCAGGATTTCTTCCTCCGCCTCTTCGCGCTCGCCGGCGGACGGATCGCCACCGGCACCGATGCCTCGAACCAGCTCCTCATCCCCGGCTACAGCGAGCACCGCGAGCTCGAGCTGCTGGTGGGTGCCGGGTTCTCGGCGCGGGATGCGCTGCTGGCGGCGACCCGGAACGGGGCCCTCCTGCTCGGCGTGGACTCGCTCGGCCTCATCGCCCCCGGGAAGGCGGCCGACCTCGTCATTCTCACCCAGGACCCGCTCCAGGATATCCATCACACGCTCGCGATCGACCGCGTCATGTCGCGCGGCTCCCTGCTCTCAGCCGATTCCATTCGAAAGGCCTGGTAGTCGCATGGCGTTCGGCCGGATCCTCCTGGCCTGCCTGGTGGTCGGAGCCTGGTTCGTCGCCTGGGCCTTCGCCGAGCGGCGGGCGTCCGGCGCCGACGGCCCGCCGCCCGGCACAGAGCTGGCCCAGCTCGCAGGGGAGGCCCTGCTGCTGGCGCTGTTCGCGGCGCTCTGGTTCGGAAGCCTGGGGTCGGGCGCCTGGTGGCTCGTCTTCCTGCTGCTCGGCGGCCTGATGGCGTGGCCGCTCCGTTCCATCCGGGGCGCGGCGCGCGTCGGCCGGATCGTCGTGGCCGGCGGGCTGCTCGCCTGGCTGCTCGGCACATGAGCCCGACGCCGCTCGAGCGGCTCGCCCTCTACTTCGGTACGGTGCGCACCCGCCAGGGGATCCTCGCGCGCGCGGCACTCGGCGTCCCCGGCGCGGGAGACCTGGCCCTTGCCGGCGAGCTGGCCACCGCCCTGTCCGCCGAGCTCCGGCCGGACGGCACGGTCGGCGGCGGTGCCCTGCCGACGATCTGGCGCGCCCACGAGCTGCTCGACCTGGGGCGGGACCGAAGCGACCCCGCGGTGGCGGCCATCGTCGCCTGGCTGCTGGACTCGCAGGGACGACCCGGGGCCTACGGAGAGGGATGCGACAAGGCGCGCCACGCGCAGGGCGTCTGCATCCACTGGGTGCGCGGATTCTTCTCGCCGGCGCCGGCCGAGATCCGGGTGGCGCCGATCACGCTGCCGAACGGCAAGGCCTTCCGGACCGAGCCGGCGGCGCGGTTCGCCATCAGTTGTCTCGGGCTCCGCGCGGCGATCAGGGCCGGCCTCGGAGACCATCCCGGCCCCCGGCAGCACCTCGACAGCCTCCACCACCTAGCCACCCAGTGGACGAGCTGGAGCGGATTCTTCGCGCCGGACACGATCGTCGCGGGGCTGCACGCGCTCGCACTGGGCGGCCCCGACCGCTCGGCGGGTGTGGGGCCCGTCGTCGAGCTGGTCGCGGCGCACCAGGGACCGGACGGCCTCTGGCCCAACGCCGACCTGTTCGCCACCCTCGATGCGCTCCACGCCACCGGCCATCGGCGGGCCCGCGCCGCCGTCCGCCGAGCACTGCCCGCGCTGGCCGAGCGGCAGCGTGCGGACGGCAGCTTCGGCGCCACGGCCCAGCAGGAGCGCGCCCTGATCGCACTGCGCGCGTTCCTGTGGGGCCATGGAACCGCCTGAGGCCGTGTTGCCCGCCGGAAGCCGGGTATAACTTCCGGCATGACGCACGCCTCCACGCCCTCCAGCCCCAAACTTCGACTGACGGCCCTGTCGCACGGCGCCGGGTGCGCCTGCAAGCTCGGCTCGGTCGACCTGGCCGAAGTCCTCCGGCACCTCCCGAGCGTCGTCGATCCACGAGTGCTGGTGGATGCCGCCACCCGGGACGACGCGGCCGTCTTCAAGCTGAGCGACGATCGCGCGCTCGTGGCCACCACCGATTTCTTCACTCCGATCGTCGACAACCCCCGGGCGTGGGGCGCCATCGCCGCGGCGAACGCGCTGAGCGACGTGTACGCCATGGGCGGCACGCCGCTCTTCGCGCTCAACCTGGTGGGCTGGCCGCGCGAGAAGCTGCCGTTCGAGGTGCTGGGCGAGGTCCTGGCCGGCGCCGTCGAGATCACCGAGCGCGCCCGCTGTCTCATGCTCGGCGGGCACTCGATCGACGTGCTCGAGCCGCTGTTCGGGCTGGTCGTGATCGGCGAGGTCCACCCCGACCGGGCGCTGACCAACGCGGGCGCCTGCGCGGGCGACGTGCTGGTGCTCACCAAGCCGCTCGGCACCGGCATTCTGGCGACGGCGCTCAAGCGCGACGCCCTGATCGAGGCCGGCATGGCCGACGCGGTACGCTCGATGACCACGCTCAACGAGGGCGCTGCGCGGGCCGCGCTGGCGGTCGGCGTCAGCGCCGCGACCGACGTGACGGGGTTCGGTCTGCTCGGCCACCTCGGCAACATGCTCGTGGCGAGCCGGGTCGGCGCCGAAATCGCGTACGAGGCGCTGCCGATCCTGGCGCACGCGCTGAACCTCGCCAACCGCGGCATCGTACCCGGGGGGACCCAGCGGAACCTGCAGGCCGCCGAGCACGTGGTCTGGGCCGACGACGTGACCCCGACGGAGCGCCTGCTCTGTGTCGACGCGCAGACGTCGGGCGGGCTGCTGCTCGCGGTGCCGCCGGAGAACGTCGCGGCGCTGCTGGCCGCCCTCCGCGAAGCGGAGACGCCGGCGGCGGCGGTGATCGGACGCCTGACGGAGGGTCCGGCGGGCCACGTCAGAGTCACCCGGACCCTCGCGTGAGCGTCCGCTGGACCGCCGACCGCATGGACCAGCTCGAGCACGCGGCCCGGGAGGGACAGCGGGTGGCGCTCTCGCGCCGCGGGACCGAGTATATCGTGGTGGCGCTCAGGGTCACCTCGGTCGATCGCCATGAGGTGCTGATCGGCCGCCTGCCGATGACCGGCGAAGACCTCACCTTCCGCCTCGACCAGATCGACAGCTTCCAGGTGATCGGGTGAGCGGCGCGGCGATTCTGCACCTCGACGAGAGCTGCCTGGGCAATGGGCGCGAGGGAGAGAACCCGGGCGGTGGCGGCGGGCTCATCGAGGCCCGCAGCGGCAACGGAACCATCCATCGCCGGGACTTCTACATCAGCGCACCGGCCACGACCAACAACCGGATGGCGCTCGCCAGCGCCGTCGCGGCGCTTCAGCTGCTCGCGAAGAAGGGCGCCCGGCTGCCGGTGCTGATCGTGTCGGACTCGCAGTACCTGGTGAAGGGCATGCGCGAGTGGGTGCCCGGCTGGGTGGGACGCGGGTGGCGGCGGAAGGAGGGCCCGATCGAGAATCTCGAGCTGTGGAAGGCGCTGCTGGCGAGCTCGCGGCTGCACGACGTCCAGTGGACCTGGGTCCGGGGCCACAAGGGACACGCGAAGAACGAGTACGCCAACGATCTCGCGGTGCTGGCGGCGAAGGAGCAGCGGATCTCGGACGGGATCGTGGAGTCGGGGTTCGGTGCGTGGCTCGAAGCCAAGCGTGCGAAGGGGCTCTATCTCACCTACGACCCCGACGTCGCCTACGCCGAGCTGGAGGAGCGGCTGCTCTCGGACGAGCCGTTCGCACTGAGCGAGGGGCGCTAGGCGGGGCTTCCTTGACACCCTCCCAGGCCACCTCTAACCTGCGACACCGACCGTCCTTCCGCGAGGCCCACGTGACCCAACTCGAGCGCTTCTTCCGGCGGCTGGTCGCCAACCTGGCGGGGAGCGATCCGGCGCGGTTGCACCGCCCGATCCCGCTCGAGGACATCCACGAGTCGATCGTGCCGTATCGCTCCAACCGCCGGGCCCTCCTGCTCGAGACCAGTGAGGATTACGAGCTGGTGCTGCTCCGCCTCTGTGCGGGGGAAGGGGGGCTGGTGCGCACCGAGCCCGAGGAGGCACGGGCCCGGTTCGCCGAGGAGGTGGAAAGCTCCAACCCCGACCTGGCCGTGCTGCGCCGGTTCGAGCACGTACTCGTCTCGATCCGTGCGGAGCCGCTCGCCCGCGCGCTGGGCCCTGACCCGGACCCCGACCTGCCGTACGCGCCGCCGCCCACCGGGCCCTCGCTGGCCGGCCTCGACCTGTCCGGGCTAGACCCGCTCAACGACTTCGCCCCCATCGACGGCGGCCTGGCCGGCGAGGACCTCGCAGAGACCGAGCCCGAGGAGTCGCTCCCGGACGAATCGGCCCACTGTCTCTACTGTGGTGACGTGCTGCCCGCCGGCCGGCCGGTCCGGTTCTGCCCGCACTGCGGGCAGCGGCAGACGCCGCCGGAGTGCCCCCGCTGCCACAGCGAAGTGGACCCGGAGTGGCGGCACTGCGTGAGCTGCGGGACCGCGCTGACCGACGGGTAGCTCGCGCACGGCGCCCCGGGCGCCGATACTCCGATTCGGTGAGGTGAACCCATGTCCTGGACGACCCTTCGCCCGCACGACGTCGTTGCGGTCATCATGGGCGGCGGCGCCGGGACGCGCCTCTTTCCGCTGACGAAGGACCGCGCCAAGCCGGCCGTGCCGCTGGCTGGGAAGTACCGCCTCGTCGACATCCCCATCAGCAACTGCCTCAACTCCGAGCTCCGCCGGATCTTCCTGCTCACCCAGTTCAACAGCGGGTCGCTGCACCGGCACATCCAGGAGAGCTACCGCTTCGACAACTTCTCGCCCGGGTTCGTGGAGATCCTGGCCGCGGAGCAGCGCCCGGACCGGACGGACTGGTACCAGGGCACGGCCGACGCGGTGCGCCAGAACCTGGTCCACATGGAGTCGTACGGTCACCGGCTGGTGCTCATCCTCTCGGGCGACCAGCTCTACCGGATGAACTACCGGACCATCCTCGAGCAGCACGAGGCGAGCGGGGCGGAGGTGACCGTCGCCACGATCCCGGTGCGGGCGGACGTGGCGGGCGGGTTCGGCATCATGGAGGTGGGGGCGGACGGGCGGATCACCCGGTTCGTCGAAAAGCCCACCGACCCCGCGGTCCAAGCCACCCTCCGGGGCTATCCGGACGAGCTGCCTGCGTCGATGGGCATCTACGTCTTCGACCGGGAAGTGCTGGCCGACGCCCTGGCCGGGAGCGAGGTGGATTTCGGCAAACACATCATCCCGCGGCTGATCGAGACCCGGCGGGTCCACGCCTACCGCCACGAGGGCTACTGGGAGGACATCGGCACCATCCGGGCCTTCTACGAGGCCAACCTCGACCTGTGCGAGCCGCTCCCTCAGTTCAACTTCTACGATGCGACCGCGCCGATCTTCACCCACGCGCGCTACCTGCCGGCGACGAAGATCATCAAGAGCGCCATCGAGCGCTCCGTCATCGCCGACGGCTGCATCATCAACGACGCCCTGATCGAACACTCGGTGCTGGGCGTGCGGAGCCGGGTTCAGGCCGGCGCGACCATTCGGGACTCGCTGGTGATGGGCCAGGACTACTACGACAGCCCGGAGCGGGTGCCGCTCCCCGGGGCGCCGACCATGGGCATCGGCCACGGGGCGTGGGTCGAGCGGACGATCGTCGACAAGAATGCCCGCATCGGCGACGACGTCCGGATCTCCCCCGACGGCAAGCCGGCCTTTCTCGACGGTCCCAACTACTATATCCGCGATGGGATCGTCATCATCCCCAAGAACGCGGTGATCATGAGCGGCACCGTGATCTGACGTATATTTGGGGATCATGCCTTCCCCTCGCGAGACCGGGGTCGTCTTTCTCTCCGGCGTACGCACCGGCTTCGGCGCCTTCGGGGGCGCTCTCAAGGACCTCTCCGCCACCGATTTAGGCGCCCTTGCCGGCCGGGCCGCGCTGGAGCGGGCGGGGGTCGAGCCCGCCGCCGTGGGCCACGTCGTCTTTGGCAACGTCCTGCAGACCTCAGCCGATGCGCCCTACCTCGCCCGCCACGTCGGCCTCCGTGCCGGCCTTCCCATCGAAACGCCGGCCGTCACCGTCAACCGGCTCTGCGGCTCGGGCTTCGAGGCGGTCATCCAGGCTGCCCACCGCATCCAGCTGGGCGAGACCGACGTGGTCCTCGCCGGCGGCACCGAGTCGATGAGCCAGGCACCGCACGTGGTGCGCGGGGCGCGCTGGGGCCTCCGGCTCGGCCCGGCCCAGTCGCTCGAAGACACGCTCTGGGAGGCCCTGCGCGACAGCTACTGTGGTCTCGCCATGGCGGAGACCGCCGAGAAGCTGGCCGAGTGCTACCGGCTGGACCGCGCGGCGGTCGACGCGTATGCCGCCCGGAGCCAGGCCGCGGCGAAGGCCGCCTGGGCGGCCGGGGCCATGGCCGACGAGGTCGTGCCCGTCATGCTCAAGGATCGGAAGACGCGGCAGGACGTGGCCTGGGCCGCGGACGAGCACATGCGCCCGGACACCACCGTCGAAGGGCTGGCCAAACTGCCGCCCTACTTCAAGAAGGACGGCGTGGTCACCGCGGGGAATGCCTCCGGCATCTGCGACGGCGCGGCCGCGCTGGTCGTGGCCGGTGAGCAGGCTGCGCGGGAGCGCGGGCTCCGCCCGATCGGGCGTCTCGTGGGTTGGGGCGTGGCCGGGGTGGATCCGAGCATCATGGGCATCGGGCCGGTACCCGCCTCGCGCCGCGCGCTGGCCCACGCCGGGCTCGCCCTCGAGGACATGGACCTGGTGGAGATCAACGAGGCCTTCGCGGCGCAGTACCTGGCGGTGGAGCGGGAGCTCGGCCTCGACCGCGAGCGCACCAACGTCGACGGCGGCGCCGTCGCCCTGGGCCACCCGCTGGGCGCCAGCGGCGCGCGCATCACCGCCCATCTGCTCCATGCCCTGCGGCGCCGCGGTGGACGGTTCGGCCTGGGGGCCGCCTGCATCGGCGGCGGGCAAGGGGCGGCCGTCGTCGTCGAAGCCCTGCCCGCCTGAGGATCGCGCCATGGAACTGCTGCTGCCCCTTCTGGCCACCGCCGTCGTCTACTCGTTCGTGAGCCTGCGGGTGCTGCGCCAGTACGAGCGCGGCGTGTCCTTCTTCCTCGGCCGGTACTGGGGCACCAAGGGGCCGGGCCTCATCTTCCTGCCGGCCGGCTTCGCCTCGCAAAAGCGGGTGTCGCTCCGGATCGTGGCGCTCGACATCCCGCCCCAGGACGTGATCACTCGCGACAACGTCTCGGTCAAGGTGAACGCCGTGCTGTACATGCGGGTGAGCGACCCCGCCAAGGCGATCATCGAGATCGAGGACTACCTCTACGCCACGAGCCAGCTGGCGCAGACGACGCTCCGCTCGGTCCTGGGCGAGGTCGAGCTCGACGAGCTGCTGTCCGACCGTGAGAAGATCAACGCCGTCCTCAAGAAGATCATCGACGAGCGCACCGACCCCTGGGGCATCGAGGTCTCCGCGGTCGAGGTGAAGGACGTCGACCTGCCCGACCAGATGAAGCGCGCCATGGCGCGCCAGGCCGAAGCGGAGCGTGAGCGGCGGGCCAAAGTGATCGCGGCCCAGGGTGAGCTGCAGGCCTCGGAGACGCTGGCCCAGGCGGCACGGACGCTCGCGACCGAGCCCAGCGCCATCCAGCTCCGCTATCTCCAGACGGTCGCGGAGATCGCGGCCGAGAACAACTCGACGACCATCTTTCCGATCCCGATCGAGCTGTTCACGCCGTTCCTGCAGGCCCACCAGCAGCGGCAGCAGGCGCGTCCGGCCCCGGCCGTGCCGGCACCCGCCGAGCCACCGGGCAGCGCGCTTCCCGCCGCCGACCTGTCCGACCTGATGTCCCAGCTTCGCCTCGGCGCGGCCCAGACCCCCGCGCAGGACTAGCATGGGCGAGGGCACCCCGGCCCGGATCGATCGGGCCGCGCTGGAGCGGATCATCCAGCGGGCCGCCGAGCTGCAGACCGCCGACCGCGACATCGGCGAGGAGCTCACGCCCGACCAGGTCCTCGCGCTCGGCCGCGAGGTCGGCATTCCCGGACGCTATCTCCAGCAGGCCCTGCTCGAGGAGCGCACCCGGCTGGTCGCGGTGCGGCCGGCGGGCGCGTGGGAGCGGATCGCGGGGGCGGGACAGGTGGTGGCCCAGCGAGCGGTGCCCGGCACCGTGGCCGCGGTCGAAGCGGCGCTGGTCGAATGGATGGAGGAGAAGGAGCTCTTCTGCGTCCAGCGGCGGCAGCCGGGCCGGATCACCTGGGAGCCGCTCGGCGGCGTCGCCGCGGCGGTGCGGCGCTCGACGGCGGCGTTCAGTCGCGGCGCCGCGGCGATGATGCTGGCCCGGGCGGACACGGTATCCGCCACGATCATGGCGCTCGAGACCGGCTGGTGCCACGTGGTGCTCACGGCCGAAACCCGGAACGCGCGCGCGCAGCTCGTCGGTGGGGGTGTCGCGGTGGCCGGCGCGGGCGCGATCGGCGCCAGCCTGATGGTGGTGCTCGGCGCGCTGCTGCCGGTGGCGCTGCTGCCGGTGCCGGTGACGCTGGCGATCGGCTACGGCGTGGCCCGCCAGTACCGCAGCACGCTCGCGCGCATCCAGCTCGGCCTCGAGCGCGCGCTCGATCAGCTCGAGCACGGCGCCGCCGCCGTCGAGCGGCAGCTGCCGCGGCGGACCGGCGGATTGCTGGGCCTGCTGGCCGAGGAGATCCGGCGGTCGCTGCGGTAGCCGGCTTATCGCCCTCGCCGATCGCATTTCAGGGAGATCACCCAATGCCCGAGATCACCCGCGTCGGCGTCCTCGGCTGCGGCCAGATGGGCAGCGGCATCGCGCAGGTGGCCGCTGCGGCCGGCTTCTCCGCCATCGTGCGCGACGTCGAGGATGGCATGCTCACCCGCGGGCAGGGCGCCATCCGGAAGTCGCTCGACAAGCTGGTGGAGAAGGGCAAGCTCGACCCCGGCGCGCGGGACGCGGCGCTCGGGCGCCTAAACTTCACCACCCGGCTCGCCGATCTCGCCGACTGCGACCTCATCATCGAGGCGGTCACCGAGGACCTCCGGCTCAAGACCGAGCTCTGGCGCGCGCTCGACGCGAGCGCGCCCGCGGCGACGATCTTCGCCTCCAACACCTCCAGCCTCTCGATCGGCGAGATGGCGGTGGCCATCGGCCGCCCCGACCGCTTCATCGGCCTCCACTTCTTCAACCCGGTGCCCCTCATGGCGCTGGTGGAGGTGGTGCGGGCGGTCACGACCAGCCGGGAGACCTTCGACCGGGTGACGGCCTTCGCCCGGCAGCTCGGCAAGGAGCCGATCGCCGCCCGGGACCGGTCGGGCTTCGTCGTGAACCGCCTGCTGGTGCCCTATCTCCTGGACGCGGTGCGCGCGCTCGAGGCGGGCGTCGCGACGGCGAGCGATCTCGACCGCGGCATGCAGCTCGGCTGCGGGCACCCCATGGGGCCGCTCGCGCTGCTCGACTTCGTCGGCCTCGACACGGTGGTGCGGATCGCCGAGATCATGTTCGACGAATACCGGGAGCAGCGCTTCGCCCCGCCACCGCTGCTCCGCCGCATGGTGACGGCAGGGCTGCATGGCCGGAAATCGGGAAGGGGGTTTTATGATTACTCGTTCGACCCGCCCGCACCCATGGATCTAGGACTCTGAGGAGACCTGATGTTCGGCTATGACTGGCCCCGTCTGCACGCCGCCCTGAACGACTTGCCCGCGGCTCTTCTGCTCGTGGCGGTCCTGTTCGATCTGGCCGCGACCGCGCTGAACCGCCCTTCGCTCCGGACGGCCGGGTTCTGGACCCTCGTCACGGGCGCGGCCGGTGCGGCCCTGGCCGTGATCTCGGGGCTCCAGGCCGAGGAGCATATCGCCCACGGCGAGGCGGTGCATCGGGTCATGGAGACTCACGAGGAGCTGGCGCTGATCACGCTGGGCGTGTTCGCGGTGCTGGCGGTCTGGCGGATCGTCCGCGAGCGGCGGATGGGAGGCACGGAGCGGACGATCGTCCTGGCGGCCTCGCTCGGCGGCGTGGGGGTGCTGATCGCGACGGCCGTATTCGGCGGCAAGCTGGTATTCGACCACGCGGCCGGCATCCCCACGGAGGTGCTCCAGGCCGAGACCCATGAGCGGTCGGAGGGGCACCACCACGGCGGGAGCGAGGCCGGCGAGTCGGAGGACGAAGCCCATGAGCATGGGGCGCCAGCCCCGGGCGCCGACACGACCACCATGCCGACGGGATCGGCCTCCGCGTCCGACTCCGCCGCGCCGGCCGGACACACCCACGCCCCCGGCACCCCGCCGCACAAGGACTGACGCGATGCACCGGGATCCGGCGGCATGGCTGGGGGCGATGGCGGTGCTCGTGGGCTGCCAGCCGGCCACCTCGCGTCCGCCGTTTCCCCCCGCGCCCCAGGCGGCGATGAGCGAAGTCCGCCTGCCGGTCGGCGAGGCGACGCGTCTCCTGGCGGAGGCATTCAAGGCGGACTCGATGCCGGTACAGCGGGTGGAGGTGAAGGACGCCTGGCTGGAGACCAGCTGGTTCGATGCGGCGACCGGCCGCCACATCGGCGGGCGGCCGCTCGGCGCCAACACCGTCCGCGTGCGCGCCTGGGCCGACGCCACGCATCCCGGCAGCAGCAAGGTGACGGTGGAGACGATCTACCGCCCGCTCGCCGACCCGTCCCTGTCCGATCGGGAGCTGGACCGACAGGTGCCCCGCGACCATCCGATCGCGATCAAGGTGCGGGCCGCGCTTCAGGAGCTGGTGAAGCGGTACGGCGGCCCGCCGCCGCCAGCGGCCGCGCCGGGCGCAGGGTTGGAGAATGGCGAGCCGTCGGAGGTGACACCTGCGGACGAGGCGCCGCCGGACTAAACGCCCGAGGAGGGTGCGCCCGACGAGGGGGCGCCGGAGGCCGCCAGTCCGTAGATCGGGATTCCGAGATCGGGATCCCGGGATCGCCAGGGAAGCGGTGGCCGTGAGTCACCCTGAGCAAAGCGAAGGGGGCATGCCCGAAAGCATGCCCCCTTCG
>DASSYY010000307.1:0-15860 GCA_035703025.1 Gemmatimonadales bacterium
CCACCGGATTTTGCAGGTCCACGGTGGCTCAGGTCATCGTGCCGGCAACCGGTTCCATGCGCTCGAACACCCGGCCCAGCCAGCGCACCATGAACGCCGCTTCCACCGCGATTCCGGCCAGCAGCACGACGGCACCCGGCACGGAGGCCCACCACCCGAGGCTGGCGTGCAGGAGCAGGAGCACCGCGGCGGCAAGCCCGGCGGGCCCCACCAGCGACACCGCCAGCAGCGCCGCGTACCCCACGATCATGAGCATGTTCTGGCCCAGCGCTTCGACGCCGCCGGGGCGCGAGCTGCCGAGATGCACCCATGCCGGAAACAGCAGTGCGGTTCCGTTGTGGATCAGCATCCCGAGGTAGTTGATGCCGGGAAGGCAGACGAGGGCGGCGGCGAGGACGGCCGTCCGGAGATCGAGCGGCGGGTCCAGCCCCGCAATGCCGAGGAAGGCGAGGTAGGCGATGAGCAGCAGGCCGAGCTGAAGGACGGTGAGCACGAGCGTCGAGGCGGCCGTCTCCGCGGCGACGACCGCATGGCCCGGGAGCGGATAGCTCCGGAGCAGGTCGAGCTTCAGCAGGTCGCTCCGGAGATCGTTTCGGATCCACTGCGGACCGATCACGACCGACAGGGCGGCCCACGTCGTCGCCAGCCAGCCGGCGATCTCCGCGACGGTGCCGTCGCCCTGGAATGAGACGGCGGCCGCCGCCACCGCGCCAACCGCGAGGGCCGTCGCCATGTTCCGGGCCCGGCGTGTGCGCACGACGGCAAGCAGGTTCTTCCACAGCAGCGCCGCGCCACCCCAGCCCACCGGCGCGAGCTGGAAGAACGGCGGTAACCGGCGGTGCGCCAGGCGCGGCGTGCCCGATCCGCCACGGGCGGAGGCCTGGCGGGCCCGGAGGAGCGACGCCTCGGCGGCAGCCTCTTCGAAGGCGGTGTCCGCTCTGATCACCCAGATGTAATGGAGGACCAGCAGGAGCAGGGCGGGGAGCATCGCCCGGCTCCATTCCGCCAGTGAATGCGCGGCGAGCGGGCGGATCAGGAGACGGAAGGGCGCCAGCAGGGTGCGCGGCAGTGGCGCGGCCGCCGCCTCCGCCAGCGCGTCGAGGAAGGGCGTGGGTCCCGCCGCCCACCCGGCCGCGAGCGACGGGAGCGCGCCCTGGACGCTCCACGCAATCCCGATCGCCGCCGCGCCGAGCAGAACCAGCGAGACCACCCGGTGGCGGAGGGCGATGCGGCCGTGTTCCAGCAGGCTCGTCCGGACGAACGACGCGCCCAGCCGGTGAAACGAGATGGTCGTGAGCAGCACCCAGATCGAAAGCGCACGGAGCCAGGGAGAGGCGCCGAACCGCTCGCGGGCGAGGATGAGCGTCCACAGCAGCGAGTTGAAGAGGATCAGCAGCTGGTTGCGCAGCAGCTTGTACTGGACGAGCCCTCGGCGGGGCACCGGCCCGGAGAAAAGGAAGGTCACTTCGGCCGGCGTGAAGGAGAGCACCCGGCGCTCCACCCCGAACACCCACCCCCAGAGCACCGCCCCCAGCACTCCCAGCGCGCCGAGGAGCTCGACCCACCGGGCCCCGACGACCGCCGCCGGCGCCGCGGCCGGCCGCTGCTCCACCGCCACGATCCAGAGATAGGCGAGACCGAAGACGAGCGCGGCCAGGTACCGCGGACTTCTCAGTTGGCGGAGCTGTCGGCTCAGGCGGTTGTAGGCCGAGCGCCAGGCGAGGTACGCGAAGACCCGGATCACGCCGGCGGCTCGCCCTCGGGAGTGATGAGCGCCAGGAAGACGTCCTCCAGCCGCCGGCCGCTCAGCGCCGGCCGGCTTGCCACGATCTCGGCGATCGTCCCGAATGCCACCGATCGTCCGCCCTGCATCACCAGCACGCGGGTGCAGATCTCCTCGACGAGGTGGAGCAGGTGCGAGCTGAGGATCACCGCGGCGCCGGTCTCGGCGCGTCGGACGATCGTCGACTTCATGCGCCGGATGCCGACCGGGTCGAGGCCCGTGAGCGGCTCGTCGAGCAGCAGCGCTCGGGGCTGGTGCAGCAGCCCGCAGGCGATCGCCAGCTTCTGCTTCATGCCTCGCGACAGCTCGCCCGGCAGCGCGCTGCGCTTGGCCCCGAGATCGAGCTCTTCGAGCAGGCCGGGAATGCGCGCCTCGACATCGGCCACCTGGTACAGGCGGCCGACGAAGCGGAGGTGCTCTTCGACCGTGAGATAGTCGAACAGGTGGGGCTCGTCCGGGATGAACGCGAGCAGGGACTTGGCGGCCACCGCCTCGTGCCCCAGGTCGTGGCCGCCGATCCGGATCCGGCCCCGGCTCGGGATGATGATCCCCGCGATGCTCCGGATGGTCGTCGTCTTGCCCGCGCCGTTCGGTCCCACCAGGCCGAGGACTTCGCCGGGCTGCACCTGGAAGGAGAGGCCCCGGACGGCGGGAAAGTCTCCATAGAGCTTCTCCAGCCCTTCGACCTCGATCACCTGGGGTCCTCGGCCAGCCGGCACTCCCGCTTGGGCGCCCGCGGGTGAAACTTTCGACGGACCCGGAACGTCTCTGGTTGCAACATACCCCCCTTGGTGGGTGCGGAACCCCTGCAAGCGGCCCTGGAGGCCGAACCGTATGCGAAGCTACTGGTTGCGAATCCTGCTCGGGGCCCTGGCCGTGTTCGCCATCGGCATGATCGGGGTCACGCTCGTCCGGCACACGAAGCAGACGGTCACCGCCGTGGTCACGGGCTCGGGGCCGCTGTCGATCCCGCTGCCGTTCGTCCCGTTCGAGCTCGAGGGCAGCAAGCTGGGGGAGCTCAAGCGGCTGGTGGTCAATCGCGACGCCCCCAAGAAGGTGTCCTCGGTGGAGCTTGAGGTGAAGCTCGACGATTCGCTCCTGGTCCAGGGACTGGCGGGCTGCCGGCTCGCGGCCAACCTCGAGAGCGACTCGACCAAGCCCGGCGACATCAACCTGCACCCGAGCCGGACGAACGATCAGGCATTCTTCTTCTGCGCCAAGAGCGACTCGGGGCTGGTCGAATTCGGCACCGTCCACCTGTCGCCGGGGGATGTGGTGGTACCGCTGCTGGTGCCGGTCTCGCTCGCCGAGGACCTGCGCGCCGGCACCTGGACCAGCCATGACAGCGCCGATTCCGCCGACATCCTCGCCCAGCGGGCCGAATCGCTGGCGGGGAAGGCCGAGCAGGCCGCCGAGTCGCTCGCGGCACGGCAGGAGCAGCGTGCCGAGGCGGCGCGGGTCGCGGGCTCGCGTCTGGGCGATTCGCTCCGCGTCGTAGGCAAGCGGCGCGCGGACTCGGTGCGCACGGCGATGGCCCGCATGGCGGACTCCGTTCGGGCGCGCTAAGCTTCGAGGATCATGCTCCTCGTCCTCGACAACTACGACAGCTTCACCTACAACCTCGTCCAGTACGCCGGCGAGCTGGGCGCCGATCCGGTGGTCCACCGGAACGACGCGTTGGGTGTGGACGACGCGCTCGCACTCGAGCCGGCGGCCATCGTGATCTCTCCCGGCCCGTGCACGCCGCGGGAGGCGGGGATCAGCGTCCCCCTCGTCCGCGCAGCGGCCGCGGCAGGGGTGCCGCTGCTCGGCGTCTGCCTTGGCCATCAGGCCATCGGCGAGGCCTTCGGCGGCGATGTCGTGCGGGCCGATCGGCTCATGCACGGCAAGACCACGATGGTGGCCCATACCGGTCACCCCCTGTTCGACGGGTTGCCGTCACCGTTCGAGGCGATGCGATACCACTCCCTGGTGGTGGCGCCCGCGACGCTTCCCGGGGAGCTGGCGGTGACCGCCTGGTCGGAGGACCGTCCGGCTGGGAGCGAGATCATGGCCCTGAGCCATCGGGAGCTGCCGGTCTATGGCGTGCAGTTCCATCCGGAGTCGGTGGCGACCGACCACGGAAAGCGGATTCTCTTCAACTTCCTGGCGCTGGCAGCGCCGGCCCGGGCCGGGGCCGGCCATCACCCCGTAACCGCCTCGTATACCACGCCATAGCGGCAGGCAGGGCGGCCGGGAGTTGCCCGGCATGACTTTTGACTGGACCCCGCCCCTCGATTACCTTCCGTGATGCGCGTCCTGGGTGTCATTCCGGCTCGTCTAGGCTCGACTCGTCTCCCCAACAAACCGCTCCAGTTGCTGGCCGGTGAGCCGCTCATCACCCGGGTCATTCAGCACGTCGTGGACCTCGGCCTGGTCGAGCAGCTGGTGGTCGCCACCGACTCGCAGATGATCGCGCAGGTGGTAGAGCGGGCCGGAGTGCGCGCCGTGCTGACCCATGACGGCCACGTGGCCGGCACCGACCGGGTGGCCGAAGCGGCGGGGCGCGCCGAATTCGCCGCGTTCGATGTGGTGGCCAACGTCCAGGGCGACGAGCCCTTCCTTCCGCGCGAGGCATTGGCGGGCGCCATCGAGCGGGTGGCCCAGGGAGACGATATCGGAACGGCGGCAGCCCCGCTGGCAGCCGAGCAGGCGGCCGATCCGTCCCGGGTCAAGGTGGTGACGGATGCCGGCGGCCGGGCCCTGTACTTTTCGCGCGCGGCCATTCCATACCGCCGGGAGCCGACCGACCCGGCCGAGGGGCTCTACTGGCAGCATCTCGGGCTCTACGTCTACCAGCGCGCGGCGCTCGAGCGGTGGGTCGCCTCGCCGCCGAGCCGGGCGGAGCAGGCCGAGCGACTGGAGCAGCTTCGCGCGCTGCATTGCGGTCTCACGATCGGCGTGGCCCGGCTGACGGAGCCCGCGCTGCCCGGCGTGGACACGCCGGACGATCTTCGACGGGCGGAAGCCCACTGGCACGCACTACAGGGGTAGCCATATGAACTCGGGTCCGAACGCGACCAAGTACATCTTCGTCACCGGCGGCGTCGTCTCTTCCCTCGGGAAAGGCATCGCCGCCGCGTCACTTGGGCGCCTGCTCGTCGAGCGCGGCCTCAGCGTGACGATGCAGAAGTTCGACCCGTACATCAACGTGGACCCCGGCACCATGTCGCCGTTCCAGCACGGCGAGGTGTTCGTGACCGACGACGGGGCGGAGACCGACCTCGACCTCGGCCACTATGAGCGCTTCATCGACCGCTCGCTCTCCCAGCAGAACAACATCACCACCGGGCGCATCTACCAGACCGTGATCAACAAGGAGCGGCGGGGCGAGTACCTCGGTTCCACGGTGCAGGTCATCCCCCACATCACCGACGAGATCAAGAACGCCATCCGGCGCACGGCGCCGGGCCACGACGTGGTGATCACCGAGATCGGCGGCACCGTGGGCGACATCGAGTCGCTGCCGTTCCTCGAGGCCATCCGGCAGTTCCGCCAGGAAGTCGGGCGGGACAACGCCATCTTCATCCACCTGACGCTGGTGCCCTACATCGCCGCCGCCGGCGAGCTCAAAACCAAGCCGACCCAGCACTCCGTCCGCGACCTCATGCAGATCGGAATCCAGCCCGACATCCTGATCTGCCGGAGCGAGCAGCCGATCTCGGCCGACATCAAGCGGAAGATCGCGCTCTTCTGCAACGTGGACTTCGGCTGCGTGGTGGAGAGTCCGGACGTGCGCTCCATCTACGAGATCCCGCTCCGCTTCCTGGAGCAGGGGCTCGACCGTGAGGTGTGCCAGCGGCTCCGGCTCGAGACCAAGGAGCCCGACCTCCGCGGCTGGAAGGCGATGACCGACCGGATTCTCCACCCGACCAACCGGGTGCGGATCGCGGTGGTGGGGAAGTACACCGCGCTGCACGATGCCTACAAGTCCGTGAGCGAGGCCCTGATTCACGGCGGCATCCCGCACGACGCGAAGGTCGATGTCGAGTGGATCCCGAGCGACCGGTTCACCGACCAGGCCGCCGCGGGCCGGCTGCTGTCGGAGTTCGACGGGCTGCTGATTCCCGGCGGGTTCGGCGAGCGGGGCGTGGAGGGAATGATCGAGGCCATCCGCTGGGCGAGGGAGAACGGCCTGCCGTTCTTCGGGATCTGCCTCGGCCTCCAGGTGGCCATCATCGAGTTCGCGCGCAACGTCTGCGGCATGCCCGACACCAACAGCACCGAGTTCGAGCCCGAGTGCACCGCGCCGGTGATCGCGCTGATGCAGTCACAGCGCGATGTGAGCAACATGGGCGGCACCATGCGGCTCGGTGCGTATACCGCGAAGCTCCGGCCCGGCTCGCGCGTGGCGCAGGCCTACGGGACCAACGAGATCAGCGAGCGCCACCGGCACCGGTGGGAGGTGAGCAACGCCTACCGCGACGTGCTCGCCGAGTACGGGCTCCGGCTGTCGGGCCAGTCGCCTGACGGCGGGCTGGTCGAGACGATCGAGCTGCCGGACCACGCCTGGTTCATCGGCTGCCAGTTCCATCCCGAGCTCAAGTCCCGGCCGACGCGGCCGCATCCGCTGTTCGCCGGGTTCGTCGGCGCCGCGTTGCGCCACGGCCGCGGGGGTCCGCCGTCGCCCGCGCCGAAGGAACTCGCCGAGATCGGACGCTGATGGGCTGGTCGTTCGCGCAACGGCCGTTCCTCATCGCGGGCCCGTGCGTGGTCGAGTCCGGGGACGTCCTACCCCGGGTGGCCGAGGCGCTGGCGCGTCTGGGCGCAGCCCGCGGGGTGCCGGTGTGCTTCAAGGCGAGCTTCGACAAGGCCAATCGCGCCCGCGGCGATGCCCCCCGCGGGCCCGGGCTCGACGAAGGTCTCCGGGTCCTGGAGCGGGTCCGCGCCTCGAGCGGGCTGCCGGTGCTGACCGACATCCACGAGCCGGCGCAGGCCGCCCCGGCGGCCGAGGTGGCCGACGCGCTCCAGATTCCGGCCTTTCTGTGCCGGCAGACGGATCTCCTCGTCGCCGCAGGCCGCACGGGCCGGCCGGTCAACGTGAAGAAGGGGCAGTGGATGCAGGCCGAGGCGATGGCTGGCGCGGTGGAGAAGGTCCGGACCGCGGGCAGCGGCGATGTCGCGGTGACGGAGCGCGGTACCTTCTTCGGCTACGGAGACCTCGTCGTCGACATGCGCAACTTCGAACGGTTGCGTGCGGCCACGGGGGCGGCGGTGGTGTTCGACGCAACCCACTCCGTGCAGCAGCCGGGGCAAGGCGCGGCGGGCGCCAGCGGGGGCCAGCGGGAGCACATCCCCGCGCTGCTGGCGGCGGCGGCCGTGGCGGGCGCGGACGGGTTCTTCATCGAGACCCACCCCGATCCGGCCCGGGCGCCGAGCGACGCGGCGACCCAGTGGCCGCTCGACCAACTCGAGGCGCTCGTGGGACGGACGCTCGATCTCTGGGCCCGGGCCCATGATTGACGCTGCCGTCGCGCGACGGATTCGGCTGCTGGGACTCGACGTGGACGGCGTCCTCACGGACAACGGGATCTTCGTCGGCCCGGTGGACGGCCAGGTCGTCGAGCTCAAGCGCTTCGACATCCAGGACGGGCTCGGCCAGGTCCTGATGCGGAGCGCGGGGCTGCCGGTCGTGTGGGTCAGCGGACGGCATTCGGAGGCCACGACCGCGCGGGCACGCGAGCTCCGCGTCGAGGAGGTGCTCCAGGTGCCTGGTCCGCGCAAGCTCGAGGCGTTCGGGACGCTGCTCGAGCGGCGCGGCATCGCGTGGGAGGAGGCGGCCTTCGTCGGCGACGACCTGGCCGACCTGCAGGTGCTGCGGAGGGTCGGCCTTCCGATGGCCGTGGCGAACGCGGTGGCGGAGGTGAAGGCGGTGGCGACCTACGTGACCAGGGCCGAGGGCGGGCACGGTGCCGTGCGGGAAGCCATCGAGGCGCTCCTTCGCGCGCGGGGGGAGTGGCCCGAGCTGCTCGAGCGCTACTTCTCGGAGCCCGCGGCCCGTGTCGTTTGAGCCTGCGCAGCTCGTCGCCCTCGGCCGCCGGGTCGTCGAGGTCGAGGCTGCGGGGGTTGCCACGGCCGCGGCGCGGCTGGACGAGCGGTTCGCCCGCGCGGTGCGGCTGCTCGCCGAGGCGTCGGGGCGGGTCATCGTCTCGGGGGTGGGGAAATCGGGGCTGATCGCGCGGAAGCTCGCGGCGACACTGACGTCCACCGGTACCGTCGCCACCTACCTGCATCCGGTCGACTCGCTGCACGGCGACCTGGGGCTGGTCGGCCGGAACGACGTCGCGATCGTGTTGAGCAAGAGCGGCGAATCGGAGGAGCTGTTCGGCCTGGTGGGCTCGCTCCAGCGGCTGGGCGTCCCGATCATCGCGATCACCGGCGCGATGTCTTCCACCCTCGCGCGGGTGGCCACGGTGACGCTCGACGGGACGGTGGGCGAAGAGGCGTGCCCGCACGACCTCGCGCCGACCACGAGCACGACCGTCGCGCTGGCCCTGGGTGACGCGCTCGCCGTGGTGCTGCTCGAGGTCAAGGGCTTCCGGCGCGAGGATTTCGCCGCGCTGCACCCGGGAGGCTCCCTCGGCCGCAAGCTGCTCCTCCGCGTGCGCGACGTCATGGTGCATCCCGGGCACGTGCTCGGTCCTGCGGCCACCATGCGGGACGCGGTGGTGAGCCTGGCCCACGATCGCGGATTGGCCCTGGTGGTCGACGGCGGGCGCCTGGCGGGCGTGCTCACTCCCGGCGATCTCACCCGGCTGGCCGAGCGGGATCCCGGCTTCCTGGACCTGACGGTGAGCGGCGTCATGACGCGTCAGCCGCGAACCGCGGCCCCCGACGAGCTCGCGGCGGCGGCGGTGGGGACGATGGAGCGCCACGGCGTGATCGCGCTGCCGGTCGTCGAGGAGAATGGTCGGGTTGCCGGCGCGGTGCACCTGCACGACCTGATGCGGGCGGGCGCGGTATGAGGCCTCTCGGGCTCGGGTACTGCGCGCTCGTCGCGGTCGCCGCACTCGGCGCCTGCGAGGATACCGGCGCCAAGCCGACCACCACGGTCCAGGCCATCGACAGTGCGGACCAGGTGCTGGAGGGCTTCTCGCACTACGTGACCCGCGACGGCATTCGGCGGAGCCGGGTGGAGGCCGATACGGCGTTCTTCTACGAGGGCACCCAGATCACGGAGCTCAAGAACATCCGGGTCGTCTTCTTCGACGTCCGCGGGGAGGAGGGGTCCACCCTCACCGCGAAGCGTGGCACGTATCGCTGGCAGGACGGGTCGATGGAGGCGAACCAGCAGGTCCGGGTGGTGGCGCCTGACGGCCGCAAGCTGGCGACGGAGACCCTCAAGTACGACAACGCGGCCAATACCATTTCGACCAACGTGCACTTCACCTTCGATCGGGGCAGCGAGCACTTGGAAGGCAACAGCTTCCGGTCGGACCCCGACTTCAAGAACGTCGTCACCGACCGCCCGCGCGGCGTGGCCGGCGACGGCATGCTGCTGCCGGGGCAGGAGCCATGACCCGCCCGGGCGTCGTGGCACTTCTGGTGCTCTTCGCCGGGCCGGTCATGGCGGCGGCCCAGGTCCCCGCGCCCAAGCCGGCCCCGGCCAAGCCGCGTCCGACGAAGCCCGCTCCCAGGCCCACCGCGCCCGTGCCGCCGGCGCCGAAGCCCATCGCCCAGTCGCAGCGCTGCATCTTCCAGATCGACAACGTCGACCGCCAGGGCGCGGTCAACGAGACGCCCACCGGCACCAACTACTTCGCCGGCGGCAACGTCCGGCTCAGGTGTCGAGGGATGCAGATCTCCATGCAGAGCGACAGCGTCGCAGCCTACGGCGGCAGCACCGTGCAGTTCATCGGCCACGTGCAGTATCGCGACTCCACGCTCTCGATGGATGCGGACTTCGGGACGTACTACAAGAACGGTGAGCGCTGGGAAGCCCGCGGCAACGTCGATACCAAGAATCTCACGACCGGCTCGACGCTCACCGGGCCGGCGCTGGACTACCTGCGGGTCGTCAATGGCGTCCGGGACACGCTCGAGATGTACGCCACCGGCCGGCCCAAGATCCGCTACTTCGAGACGGACAGCGGCGGCGGCAAGAAGGTGGAGCCCTACCTCATCGTCGCCGACCGGGTGCGGTTCAAGGGCAACGATCGCATCTGGGCGGGCGGGAAGGTGACCATCGACCGGTCCGACTTCGCCGCGCGCTCGGACTCGATGCGGCTGGACACCGGGAAGGGGAGCGACGGCACCCTGATCGGCGGCGAGCCCATCCTCCGCGGACTGGGGACCGACAGCTTCAGCCTGCGCGGCCGGCGGATCGACCTCGCGCTGACGGAGCGCGAGCTGAGCAAGATCGTCGCGCGCGGCCAGGGCCACGCCATCAACCGCGACTGGGACCTGACGGCCGACACCATCGCCGTCGACCTCAAGAACCGGAAGCTCGAGACCACCCTCGCGTGGGGCAAGACGACCCGGCCCTACGCGGTCTCGACCACCTACGCCATGCGTGCCGACTCGCTGGCGCTCGACTCGCCCGGCCAGGTGCTCCGAGAGGTACGGGGCTACGGGAAAGCCTGGCTTGGCGGCACGGTGGACTCCGCCACCAAGGACCGCGACTGGATGCGGGGGGACACCGTCGTCGCCAGCTTCACGCCCTCGGACTCCGCGGGCCGGAAGCGCTCGGTGCTGAGCCGGATCCACGCACGGGCCGGCGCCCAGTCGTACCATCTGGAGAAGAACCCCAAGGCGCCGCGCCGCCCTTCGATCAACTACGCCAGGGGGGACGCGATCACCGTGACGATGAAGGCGCCGGCCGCCGGCGTCACGAGCGGCGTGGACCGGGTGGATATCCGGGGCAAGGTCGACGGGATCCAGCTGGAGGCCTCGGGAGATTCGACCGCCGCACCGGCCGACACCACCCCCGCGAAGGCGACCCGCCGGTGAGCGCGCCCGAGTGGATTGCCGCCCTCGGCGACCGCGACCCGTCCGTCGCCATCGCGCTCGCCGCTATCACCCGGGTGGCCGGGCCGAGCGATGCGGTGGCATTCGCCGATCTGGTGATGAGCTATCGCGAGGCGCACCTCGCCTGCTACCAGGCGATCGGCAACGCCAAGGAGCAGGAGATCACGGGCGACGAGATCCGGGTGCATCTCGCGCGCTCGGTGCTCCCCCGGCTGGCGGTCGAGGGGTGGATTCTCGACAGCTCGGCCACCGACTGGCAGCCGGTCCAGCCGCGCGTGGCCTGGTGGGGCGCCGCGGTCGAGGACCGGCAGGCGATCTACGACGCGCTGCTCACCGCCGCGCGCCGGGCGGCGCAGCGCACCAAGCCGCCCACCCCGCAGCGCAGCTCGACGAGCGTGCTCGAAGGGATCAACCTGGCGAAGAGCTTCAAGGGCCGCCGGGTCGTCAACCAGGTGAGCGTCCGGGTGGAGCAGGGCGAGATCGTCGGCCTGCTCGGTCCCAACGGCGCGGGAAAGACCACGACCTTCTACCTTATTACGGGGCTCATTCGCCCCGACGCGGGCCGGGTGCGGCTCGACGGCCTCGACCTGACCCGTGCGCCGATGTACGAGCGGGCCCGGGCCGGCATCGGCTACCTCGCGCAGGAGCCCTCGATCTTCCGGAAGATGACGGTCGAGGAGAACATTCTGGCGATCCTGGAGACCCGGGATCTGGGGCGCGAGGAGCGGCAGCGCCAGCTGGACCGGATGCTGGACGAGCTGTCGATCAAGCATCTCCGGCGGAGCCGGGCCTACAGCCTGAGCGGCGGCGAGCGCCGCCGGCTCGAGATCACCCGGGCGCTCGTGACCGACCCCAAGTTCATGCTGCTCGACGAGCCGTTCGCGGGGGTCGATCCGATCGCGGTCCACGACATCCAGACCATCGTCGCCGGCCTGCGGCACCGGGGCATCGGCGTCCTCATTACCGACCACAACGTCGAGCAGACCCTCGATATCGTCGATCGGGCGTACATCATGTTCGAAGGCAAGGTGCAGGCCGCCGGCAAAGTGAGTGAACTCGTGTACGATGACCGGGTGGCGCAGCTGTATCTGGGCCCCACCCTCACCGCGCGTCTTCGCGCCCGTCTGGAGTCGGTGGCATGAGAACCGGGTTATCCCAGCACACCAGTATGCGGCAGGAGCTGCGGGTCAATCCGCGGCTCTATCAGGCCATGGACATGCTCTACATGCCCATGATGGACCTCCAGCAGCACCTGAAACAGGAGCTGCTGGCCAACCCGTTCCTGGAGCTGCTGGAGCCCGAGGACGAGGCGCCCGAGCAGAAGGACGCGGAGCAGGAGAAGGAACAGAAAGAGAAGGAAGAGGAGATGGACTGGGAGGAGATTCTCCTCAACGGCTTCGAGGTCGGCGGCACCCGCGAGCAGTACGAGCAGCTCGAGTACACCGAGCCGGTCACGGTCGAGACCAAGGACCTGATCGACTACCTGCGGGAGCAGCTCCAGATGATGACCCTCACGCCCCGGCAGCTCCTCCTGGGGGAGGAGTTCCTGGGCAACATCAACGACGAGGGCTATCTCGCGGCCTCGCTCGAGGAGATCCTCGGCAGCGTCAACGAGCTGGTGGCCGGGCACGTGGCGCCGGAGAGCGAGGAGGGGGAGGCGGACGAGGCGGAGACGGCCGCGGCGCCGAGCGCGGACGCCAACCCCGCGCTGTACACCATGGCCGAGGCCGAAGAGATGCTGGCGATCATCCAGCGGCTCGATCCCCCCGGCATCGGGGCGCGGGACCTCCGCGAGTGCCTCCTGATCCAGCTCGGCGAGCAGGCCGACACCACGTCGCTCACGTACCGGCTGGTGCACGATGCCTTCCCCGACCTGATCGCGCACCGCTGGAACGACCTCGCCAAGCGATTCAACGTCGAGCCGGCGGCGGTGCAGGCCGCGGCGGACGAGCTGGCGCGGCTCGACCCCAAGCCGGGGCTCAAGCACGCGAGCGCGAGCGACGGCTACATCATTCCCGATCTCATCGTCGAGAAGATCGGCGGCCGGTACCAGGTGTTCCTGAACGACACCGGGATGCCGCGGCTGCGTCTCAGCCGGTCGTACCAGGAGATCGCGCGCGACAAGAAGAAGATGACCCCGGAGAACCGCGAGTTCATCGCCTCCAAGATGAACAGCGCGAACTGGATGATCCAGGCCATCGAGCAGCGCCGGCAGACCATGCTCAAGGTGATGAACTTCATCGTCGACCGGCAGCGAGACTTCATCGAGAAGGGAATCGAGTTCCTCCGCCCGCTCACGTTGCGCGAGGTGGCCGAAGTCATCAACATGCACGAGTCCACCGTGAGCCGGGTGACCAACGAGAAGTACGTGCAGACGCCGCGCGGCGTGCTGCCGCTCAAGTTCTTCTTCTCGAGCGCCCTGGCCACCGCCTCGGGCGAGGACGCGAGCGCGCGCTCCATCCGGGCCAAGCTCCAGAAGATGGTGGGCGAGGAGGACAGCGCGAAGCCGCTCACCGACCAGCAGATCGTGCATCTGTTCCAGGAACAGGGCATTCAGATCGCCCGGCGCACCGTGGCCAAGTACCGGGACCAGCTCGGGATCCTGCCCGCTCGCATGCGGAAGCGGGTATGACCCTCCCCGCGGCCGAGACGCTGGACGTCAGCGTCCTCGTCCCGGCGAAGGACGAGGCGGCCAACCTCCCCGAGTTCGTGCGGCTCTGCGCCGAGGCGATGGGCTCGGCGGGCTTCACGTTCGAGGTGGTGGTCGTCAACGACGGCTCGCGGGACGAGAGCGCGCGGGTGCTGCGGGAGCTCGAGCGCTCCCATCCGTTCCTCCGGGTCGTGACCCACCGGCGGCAGCGGGGCATCGCCGATGCGCTCCGCTCCGCCGGCGACGTGGCCCGCGGCGACATCTTCGTCTTCTATCCGGCCGACCTGCAGTATCTCCCCGAGGACATTCCCCGGCTGGTGGCCCCCATCCTGGAGGGCCGGGCGGACATCGTCACGGGCACCAAGCAGGGGAAGTACGAGAAGGCCTTCGTCAGCAGCGTCTACAACGGGCTCTGCCGCTGGCTGTTCGGCGTGCGGGTCACCGACCTCAACTCGGTGAAGGCCTACCGGCGGGAGGTCATGCGCGGCGTGCCGCTCCGCCCGGACTGGCACCGCTACATGGTCGTGATCGCCGCGGCGGACGGCTTCCGGCTCGATTCGCTGCCGGTGCCGCTCTACCCCCGCCGCGCCGGAGTCTCGAAGTTCGGCTGGCGCCGCATTCCGGTGGGGATCCTGGACCTGGTGAGCGTGTGGTTCCAGCTGCGCTTCGGCCGGAAGCCGATGCTGTTCTTCGGCGTGGCCGGGGTCACCTTGTTCGTGATCGGCCTGATCGCGGGCGTTGCCGCCCTGGTGCTTCGCTTCGGGTATGGCATCGGCCTCCGGCCGCTGCTCAATCTCGTCGAGACCATGGTGATCAGCGGCATCGTGCTGTTCGGCTTCGGCCTGCTCGGCGAGATGATCGCGGGCCTGCAGGAGGAGACGCGGGTGATCGCCCGCGGGCTCGACCGACTGGACAAGCCCGACCTGCGGGACTGATCGGTGCGGGTCGTCTTCCTGACCCACAATTATCCCCGGTGGCCCGGGGACCTCTCCGGCTCATTCCTCGGCACGCTGGCCGCGGCGCTGGTGCGCCGCGGCATCGAGGTGCGCGTGGTCGCGCCCAGCGACGGCGGAAAGGGTGGAGAGGAAGAGGTCGACGGGGTGCGCATCCGGCGCGTGCGCTACGCCTCGCCCCGCGGCGAGACCCTCGCCTACCGCGGGACCATGGCCGGGGCGCTCCGGGCTCCGGGCGGCTGGCGCGCCCTCGCCGGACTCTGGCGGGCACTCCGCCGCGCGGCCCGCGACGAGGTGGCCGCGGGGGCTGACCTCGTGCATGCCCATTGGTGGGTGCCCGCCGGCCTGGCGGCGCCACCCGACGTGCCGCTGGTCGTGACCGCGCATGGCACCGACGCCGCGCTGCTCCGGTCCTCCCGGCTGGCCCGCCGGCTCGCCCGGCCGGTGTTCGCGCGCGCGCGGGTCGTCACCGCCGTCTCCCGGGAGCTGGCCGGCTGGGTCCAGAACGCGACCGGCCGCCACATTCCGCCCGCCCACGTGCACCCCATGCCGGTCGACACCGACGCCTGGCCCTGGACCACGGGTGGCGGCGGGACCATCGTGGTCTCCCGTCTCACCGCGCAGAAGCGGATCAACCTGGCCATCGAGACGACCGCGTTCCTCGCCTCGTGCGGCCACGACCTGCCCCTCACCATCCTCGGCGACGGCCCGGAGCGCGAGACCCTCGAGCGCCAGGTGGAGCGGTTGGGCATCGCGCCGTTCGTCCGCTTCGCCGGGGCCGTGCCTCCCGCCGAGGTGATCGGGTACCTCGGCCGGGCCGACGTCATGCTGTTCCCAGCGCAGGGGGAGGGGTTCGGCCTGGCGGCGGCCGAAGCGCTGATGGCCGGCGTGCCCGTGGTGGCCTGCTGGGACGGTGGCGGCCTGCTCGACGTCGTTCCCGAAACGGGCGCCGGGCGGCTCACGCTGCCGTCGGCTGAGGCGTTGAGCGACGCGACGCTCGATCTGCTGCAGGACGCCGACCGGCTGTCGCTGGCCCGGCTGGTGGGGGAGTCCTGGCGCGCGCGGCTCAGGCCGGACCACGTCGCCGAGCTGTGCGAGAGCTGGTACCACGAGGCCCTGAGTGCGTAGGCCGTGGCTGCGTGCCGCTCAATGGCTCGTCGGCCTGCTGATCATCGGGCTCGCCGCCCGGAGCCTGATGCGCAACTGGACCGAGCTCCGGTCCCAGCCGCTGGCGTGGCATATCGAGCCCGGGTGGCTGCTCCTGAGCGCGCTGGTCGTCTGGGCCATGTATGCGCTGCTCATCGTCGCCTGGCGGCTGATGCTGGCAGGGTGGGGCCAGCAGCTCGACGGCTGGGCGGCCGCGCGAATCTGGACCGTGTCGAGCCTCGGCAAGTATCTCCCCGGCAAGGTGTGGGCGATCGCCGGCATGGCGCTGATGGCGCAGCGAGCGGGGATCGCGGCCTGGGCC
>DASSYY010000353.1:0-4817 GCA_035703025.1 Gemmatimonadales bacterium
CCGCCTGCCGCAACCAGCGGCTGCTCGATGGCAAGCCGGCGCGTTACGACTCGCCCACGATCATGGTGGGCGGCCGCGAGAGCTACGAAGCCCGCTGCCGCCACTGCCACAAGGTGCCTCGCCGCGACGAGGACCAGACCGCCCTCCTCTAGGGAGCACCATCCCACCGATGCTCAACGTCGCACTCACCGGCAACATCGCCTCCGGCAAGTCCACCGTGGCCGAGCTCTTTCGAGGCTGGGGCGCCACGCTGATCGACGCCGACCGCCTGGTGCGGGACGCGCAGGCGCCCGGCGGCCCGGTGCTCCGGGCCATCGCCGCGCGGTTCGGCCAGGACCTCATCGACCCCGCCGGCATGCTGAACCGGAAAGCGCTCCGCCAGCGCGTCATGGGGGACCCCGCGGCGCTTGCCGAACTCAACCGCCTGGTCCATCCCGACGTGCTGCGCCGCCGCTCGGCGCTGGAGAAGGAGGCGCGGAACCGCGGCGACCAGATCATCGTGAGCGACATCCCGCTGCTGTTCGAGGCCGCCGACCCCGCGGCGTTCGACGTGATCGTGCTCGTGGATGCGCCGGAGGCGGTCCGGCGCACCCGGCTGCTGGCGCAGCGCGGCCTCAGCCCGGAGGATGCGGACCGGATGCTCGCCGCACAGGCGCCGTCGGGGCCCAAGCGCGAGCGGAGCACCTACATCATCGACAACGACGGCGACCGCGCGACGCTCGAGGCGCGGGCGCGAGAAGTCTGGCAGCAGCTGATCGCGCGGGCGGCACCCGCGCGCGCTTGACCTCGCCCGCGACCGCGCCTATCCTCCCACGCGCCACCCCTGATCGCGAGCGACCGTGTCGAACGTCCCTGACGAGCTGGTCTACACACCCGAGCACGAATACGTCGCGCGCACCGGCGATGCCGCGGTCGTGCGCGTGGGCATCACCGACTACGCCCAGGGCGAGCTCGGCGACGTCGTGTTCGTCAACCTCCCGAAGCCCGGCCAGCGGCTCGACGCGCACGAGTCGTTCGGCACCATCGAGGCGGTCAAGGCGGTCTCGGAGCTCTACAGCCCGGTGGCCGGCGAGGTCGTCGAGGTCAACGGCGCCCTGGACGGCGACCCCGCCGTGGTCAACCGGGACCCCTATGGCGAGGGCTGGATGGTGACGCTCCGCGTGGCCGATCCGAAGGCGCTCGGCGGGCTGCTCTCGGCCGCGGCATACCGGGCGCACATCGGGGAGTGACCTTCGCGGTCGGGGAGCGCGGCGTGAGCAGGAACAATCTTCGCGACAATCGATTACCGTCGGACGATGCCCCGGGGACATGGTCTCGGGGCTTTTTTGTGGACTTCACCAGCAGGAGCGCCCCTACTCCATGACCGCCACCTACCCCACCGCCTCGGCGGCCCCCGAGGTCGACGTCCTCCACCCCGGCCACTTCGCCTACCGGCACATCGGGCCGCGACGGGAGGACCTGGCCGAGATGCTCCAGGTCGTGGGCTACCGGAGCCTCGACGAGTTCATCGACGCGGTGGTGCCCGAAGAGATCCGGCTCCGCCGGCCGCTGGCGCTGCCGCCGGGCCGGAGCGAGCGCGAGGTGCTCCAGGCGCTGCGCGGCCTCGCGGGCATGAACCGGGTGTTCCGCTCCTACATCGGCCTGGGCTACGCGGGCACGTTCACGCCGCAGGTGGTCCAGCGCAACGTCCTCGAGAATCCGGGCTGGTACACGGCCTATACGCCGTACCAGGCGGAGATCTCGCAGGGCCGGCTGGAGGCGCTGCTCAACTTCCAGACCATGGTCGCGGATCTCACGGGCCTTCCGATCGCCAACGCCTCGCTGCTGGACGAGGCCACCGCGGCGGCGGAGGCGATGCACATGACCCTGGCGATGAGCACGGCGAAGGAGCCGCCGGTCTACCTGGTCGACGAGTACTGCCACCCGCAGACGATCGCGGTGGTCCGGACGCGCGCCGAGGCCCGCGGCGTGCGGGTGGAGGTGGGCGAACCGGAGACGTTCAGCTTCGGGCCGGGGGTGATCGGAGCGCTGGTCCAGTACCCCGCGACCGACGGCGCCGTCCGGGACTTCCGGAGCCTGTGCGAGCGGGCGCACGCCGCCAAGGCGCTGGTGACGGCCGAGACCGACCTGCTGAGCCTGACGCTGCTGGCGCCGCCGGGCGAGTGGGGCGCGGACATCGCCGTGGGCAACAGCCAGCGGTTCGGCGTGCCGATGGGCTACGGCGGTCCGCACGCGGCGTTCTTCGCGACGCGGGACGCCTACAAGCGGTTCCTCCCGGGACGCATCATCGGCGTCTCCAAGGATCGGAACGGCCGGCCCGCCCTCCGGATGGCGCTGCAGACGCGGGAGCAGCACATCCGCCGGGACAAGGCGACCAGCAACGTCTGCACCGCCCAGGTTCTCCTCGCCGTGATGGCGAGCATGTACGCGGTCTACCACGGCCCCGGCGGGCTCCGCCGGATCGCGGAGATGGTGCACAGCCGGACGGTAATGCTCGCGAACGCGCTGCGCCGGCTCCGCTACCGGGTGGTGCACGACACGTTCTTCGACACGCTCTGCGTCGAGGTCCCCGAATGGGCACTGCCGAGGCTGCTCGACGCGGCGCGCACCCGGATGATCAATCTCCGCCCGCTGCCCCCGACCCGGCTCTGCATCGCGCTCGACGAGACGGTCACCCTCGGCGACCTGGCCGACCTCATCGCCGTGTTCTCGCTCAACGAAGCGCTGCCCTTCATGCTGGAGGACATCGGGCACCACACCGACCGGTCCATCCCCGCGGGGCTGGAACGGAAGTCCGCCTATCTGGCGCACCCGGTCTTCCACCTGCACCACTCCGAGACCGAGATGCTGCGCTACATCAAGCGGCTCGAGGCCCGGGACCTGTCCCTCACCAGCGCCATGATCCCGCTCGGCTCGTGCACCATGAAGCTGAACGCGACGACCGAGATGATGCCGGTGAGCTGGCGCGAGTTCAATCGCCTGCACCCGTTCGCGCCTCGCGACCAGGCCGCGGGCTACGAGATGATGTTCCGGCAGCTCGAATACCAGCTCGCCGAGATCACCGGCTTCGCGGCGGTGTCGCTGCAGCCGAACGCCGGCTCGCAGGGCGAGTACGCGGGCCTGCTCGTGATCCGGGCGTGGCACCGCGCCCGCGGCGCCGCCCATCGCACCACCTGCCTCATTCCCATGTCGGCGCACGGGACCAATCCGGCGAGTGCGGTCATGGCCGGGATGCAGGTCGTGGTCGTGAAGAGCGACGACCATGGCAACATCGACATGGCGGATCTCCGCGCCAAGGCGGCCCAGCACCGCGACACGCTCGCCGCCCTGATGGTGACCTATCCGTCGACGCACGGCGTGTTCGAGGGATCGATCCGGGAAATCTGCCGGATCGTCCACGAGCACGGCGGCCAGGTCTACATGGACGGGGCCAACATGAACGCGCAGGTGGGGCTGTGCCGGCCGGGCGACATCGGGGCCGACGTCTGCCACCTGAACCTGCACAAGACGTTCTGCATCCCGCACGGCGGCGGCGGTCCGGGCATGGGGCCGATCGGCGTGGCGAAGCACCTTGCACCGTTCCTTCCCGGCCACCCGATCGTGGACCTCGACCACGCCGAGGCCTGCGGCACGGTCTCGGCCGCGCCGTGGGGGAGTGCCTCGATCCTGCCGATCTCCTGGGCCTACATCGCGCTCATGGGCTACGACGGTCTGACCGAGGCCACCAAGATCGCGATCCTGAACGCGAACTACATCGCCAGGCGGCTGGAGGCCCACTACCCGGTGCTCTACTCCGGGCCGGGTGGGCTGGTGGCGCACGAGTGCATTCTCGACACCCGGCCGTACAAGGCGTCGGCCGACGTGGATGTGGAGGACATCGCCAAGCGGATCATCGATTTCGGATTCCATCCGCCGACGGTGTCGTTCCCGGTCGCGGGCACGCTGATGATCGAGCCCACCGAGAGCGAGTCGAAGGAGGAGCTCGACCGCTTCTGCGACGCGATGATCGCCATCCGGGAGGAGATCCGCGAGATCGAGGACGGCCGCGCGGACCGGGAGAACAACCTGCTCACCAACGCGCCGCACACCCTGGAGCAGGTGATCGCCGACGGATGGACCCGGCCCTACCCGCGTGAGCGGGCGGCGTATCCTTCCCCGGCCATGCGCGAGCACAAGGTGTGGCCCACGGTGGGCCGGATCGACAGCGCGTTCGGGGACCGGAACCTGATGTGCGTCTGCCCGCCGGTGGAGGCGTATGGGTGAGGGCGGGCCGGGCGCGGACACAAGCGTCCTTCGCGGAGCGCACCTCGAGCGCGGCGAACAGGCTCGGGATGACGTCCTGAGACAGGACGGATCCGGGCGACTTCTCTCCTTCAGCCTGTGGATCGACGCCACGCCTCGCCCCGGCTGGCTCAACATGGCGATCGATCGCGCGCTGCTCGAGCGCGCACAGGCGGGAGAGCGCTGGCTCCGCCTCTACGCCTGGCACCCCTCCTGTCTATCCTTCGGCCGCCACGAGCCCGCGGCGCGCCGGTACGATCGCGAGCGGATCGCCGCCCTTGGCCTCGACGTGGTGCGCCGGCCGACCGGCGGGCGCGCGGTGTGGCACGCGGGCGAACTCACCTACGCGGTGGCCGCGCCGGCGGCCGCGATGGGCGCCCTGCGCGAGGCCTATGCGGAGATTCACCGCGTGATCCGCGACGCCGTGCGGGCGCTGGGCGCCGGGGCCGAGCTGGCCGGCGCACGGCGCGCCACACGGGTGGACGCCGGCGCCTGCTTCGCCGCGCCGGCCGGCGGCGAAGTGATGGTCGGCGATC
>DASSYY010000397.1:0-8192 GCA_035703025.1 Gemmatimonadales bacterium
GCAGGAGATCTCGGACATCTCGCGCTCGCTCAAGGCCCTCGCACGGGAGCTCCAGATCCCGGTCATCGCGCTCTCGCAGCTCTCCCGGGCCTCCGAGCAGCGCGGCGGCGAGCGCAAGCCGATCCTGTCGGACCTCCGGGACTCCGGCGCCATCGAGCAGGATGCGGACCTGGTCATCTTCATCCACCGGCCGGAGTACTACGACCGCGAGGACGAGTCGAAGCGGGGGGTGGCCGAAGTGATGCTGGCGAAGAACCGGAACGGCCCCACCGGAGACGTGAATCTGCGCTTCGTGCGCGAGTACACGCGGTTCGACAATCTGTCGAACCGGGAGGAGCCGGAATGACGGCGGGCGGGCGGGCAGGCGGCCAGGCGGTCAGGCGTTCGGGTGGTCTGTTTACAGGATCGTCCCACGGCTGCCCCGTTTCGACCGTCATGCCAGCGGGACGGGCTGAGTCCGCGGGCTCACCGACCGGCTCGCCCACGAGTCTGACTGCGCTTCCGTCTGACCGCCCGACCGTCCGACCGACCGACCGTCCGCCCGCCTGACCCCATGCCTAAACCCAAGTCCGTCTACCGCTGCACCGACTGCGGCCACGAGCATCCCAAGTGGGTCGGGCGCTGCGAGGCCTGCGGTGCGTGGAACTCGGTGGCCGAAGAGCCGGTCGTCGTCCGCGCGCCGGGCCGGGGCGCGGCCAAACGTGCCGGCGGGTCCGGCCTGGTGGCGCCGCCCGCCCGGCTGCGGGACGTGGCCACGCACCCGCTCGAGCGGTGGCGCACCGGGCTGCCCGAGTTCGATTTCGTGCTCGGTGGCGGCCTGGTGCCCGGGTCGATGATCCTGATCGGCGGCGAGCCCGGCATCGGCAAGTCGACGCTCCTGCTCCAGGCCGCGGCCCGGCTCGAGGCCGGCGGCCGCACCGTGCTCTACGCCAGCGGCGAGGAATCGCCCGACCAGATCCGCCTCCGGGCCGAGCGGCTGCTCGACGAGGATGCCGGGGCCGTGCACGTGCTGGGCGAGACCCGGCTCGAGGCCATCCTCGGCGCGGCCGCGGCCGTCGCGGCCGACGTCGTGGTGATCGACTCCATCCAGACCGTGTACACCGAGGCGCTCGAGAGCGCGCCGGGCAACGTGGGCCAGGTCCGCGAGTGCTCGGGACAGCTCATGCGGTTCGCCAAGGAGAGCGGGACGACGGTGATCGTCGTGGGGCACGTGACCAAGGGCGGCGGGATCGCGGGGCCGAAGACGCTCGAGCACATCGTCGACACCGTGCTCTACTTCGAGGGCGAAGCCACGCTGGACTACCGGCTGCTCCGCACCACCAAGAACCGCTTCGGCTCGGTGGACGAGCTGGGCGTCTTCTCCATGACCGAGCACGGGCTCATCGCGGTGCCCAATCCGTCCGCCGTCTTCCTCGCCGCGCGGGCCGACGGGATCAGCGGCAGCGCGGTCACCGCGCTGATGGAGGGCACGCGCCCGGTGCTGGTGGAGGTTCAGGCACTCGCCGCCAAGTCCGGCTACGGCACGCCGCAGCGCGTCGCGACGGGTCTCGATCCCAAGCGGCTTGCAGTGCTCCTCGCGGTGCTCGAGCGGCGCGCCGAGACCTCGTTCGCCGATCTGGATGTGTTCGTCCAGGTCACCGCCGGGGTGCGGCTCAATGAGCCGGGGGCCGACCTGGCCGTGGCGGCCGCGCTGGTGTCGAGCCTCTACAACCGGCCGGCGCCCAAGGACGTGATCTTCCTCGGGGAGATCGGCCTCGGCGGCGAGATCCGCCCCAGCGGGGCCATCGAGCGGCGCATCGCGGAGGCGGCCCGGCTCGGCTTCCGGCGGGTGTTCGGCTCGTCGCGCAGCGGGGCCCAGGTGGCGGGTGTCGCCATGGTCGGGCTCGACCACATCGAGCAACTGGTGCGGGCGCTTGCCGCGTGACGTCGGCGTGGTGGTCGTCGCGGCGGGGCGGGGCAGCCGCCTCGGTCGCGAGACTCCCAAGCAGTATCAGCCGATCGGCGGGGTGCCGATGGTGCTTCGCGCCGTGCGGCCGTTCGTCACCCACCCCGACGTGGCGCAGGTCGCGCTGGTGCTGCCGCTCGCCGATGCCGAGCATCCGCCCGCGTTCCTGCGCGGTGTCGCGGGGGCCGGCCTGATGGTGGTGGCCGGCGGGGCCGAGCGGGCCGACTCCGTGGCCGCGGGCCTCCGGGCGCTCGGGCCCGACTGCACGGTGGTGCTGGTGCACGACGCGGCGCGGCCGTTCGTCGAGCGCGCGGTCATCGACGCCGTCATCGCGTATGCGCGGGCGGGTGAGGGCGCCATCGCCGCGGTGCGCGTGACGGACACCCTCAAGCAGGCGGCACCCGACGACCCGACGCAGGTGGCCCGCACCGTCCCGCGCGACGCGCTCTGGCGGGCCCAGACGCCGCAGGGCTTCCCCCGGGCGGTCCTCGAGCGGGCCCACGCCGCGGCCCGCGAGGCGGGCAGCGCCACGGACGACGCATCACTCGTCGAGCGCACCGGCGTTCCGGTGCGGCTGGTGCCCGATTCCCCGCGCAACATGAAGGTGACGACGTCCGAGGACCTGGCCCTCGCCGAGCTGCTCGTAGGCCGCGGCGGATGATCCTCCCGTTCCGCACCCCGAAGGACATCGACGCCGCGATTCCCACGGTCGCGGCGCATCTGGCCGCCGAACGCCTGCTGGGCTACCCCACCGAAACCGTGTATGGGCTGGGCTCGAGCCCGACCGTTCCCGCGCTCCGGGCACTCGCGCGACTCAAGGGGCGCGAGCTCGGGAAGCCGTTCCTGCTGCTCGTGGCCGGCCGGGCCATGGCGGAGGCGTGGGGTCTGGTGTTCACCGCCTCGGCCCGCGCGCTCTCGGACGCATTCTGGCCCGGCCCGCTCACGCTCGTGCTGCGCGGTGGCGAAGGCCGGCTGCCCGACGCGTTGCGCGGGAGCGAGGGCGGCATCGCGGTGCGCCACACTTCGCACAAGGGCATCGAGCGGCTGGTGGCCCAGACGGGGCTGCCGCTCACCTCGACCTCGGCCAACCGGCCCGGCGGCCCGCCGGCGCCGGGGCCCGATCGCCTGGTGGCGCTGTTCCAGGACGCGGTCGATGCCGGTGACCTGCTCGTGCTGGACGGAGGCGTGCTCGGCAACGTTCCGCCGTCCACACTGGTCGACTGCACCGACTCCGTGCCCCGCATGGTGCGGGAGGGTGCCATCCCGCGCGCGGAACTTCGGCGGGCCGCCGGGCGGCTCGCGCCATGACTATGTTTCCCGCATGAGTACCCACGTCCTGTTCGTCTGCACCGGCAACACATGCCGCAGCCCGATGGCCGAAGGGCTGCTGCGCGAGGCGGCCGCGGCGCGCGGCCTCGACCAGGTATCGGTCGCGTCGGCCGGCACCGGTGCCTGGGACGGCGCGCCGGTGTCCGAGGGCGCGTACCTCGTCGGGCTGGAGAATGGTCTCGACCTCAGCAACCATCGCGCGCGGCTGCTGACGCGCGAGCTCGTGCGGAGCGCCGATCTCATCCTCGTCATGTCGGGCCACCATCTCGCGCGCGTGGCCGAGCTCGGCGGCGAGGACAAGGCGCACCTGCTGGGCACCTACGCCGGGCGCGACCCGAGCCGAACCGAGGTGAACGATCCGTTCGGCTCCGATCTCGCCAGCTACCGCAACACCTACACCGAGCTGCAGGAGCTGATCGGAGCCGTGGTGAGCCGCGTCGCCGGCACGGTGCGGTGATCAGCGGCGCCACGCGCGTCTTCGCCGTCCTGGGCGATCCGGTCGCGCACTCTCTCTCCCCGGCCATGCAGAACGCCGCCTTCCGGGTCCTCGGGCTCCCGGCCATTTACGTTGCGCTCCGCTGTCCGCCGGCGGACGTCGCGGGGCTGATCCGGGCGCTCTGTCACGCGGGCGGCGGCGGCAACGTGACGGTCCCGCACAAGGAGGTCGCCGCGGAGTCGGTCGACCGCCCGCGTCCTGTCGTCGAGCGGCTCGGCGCCTGTAACACCTTCTGGGCGGATGGCGGCGCTACCGTCGGGGACAACACCGACGTGGCGGGCCTCCTCGCGGCGCTCGACGATCTGGAGGCGCCGCCGGGACCCTGGCTGGTGATCGGCACCGGCGGCGGCGCACGGGCGGTGGTGGGTGCGGCCCGCGAGCGCGGCGTGACGGTCGCCGTGTCGAGCCGCTCGGCCGACCGACGCCGGCGCCTGGAGGACTGGGCCCGCGGACTGGACGTCGCCATCGGCGAGGCCGACAGTTGCACCACGGTGGTCAACACGACACCGCTCGGCCTCTCCCGCGGCGATCCGCTCCCGCTGGCGGCGCCGCCGCCGGGCGCGGTGGTGGCGCTGGACATGGTCTACGGCCGCGGCGAGACCGCCTGGACCCGCGCCATGCGTGCCGCCGGTCTCCGCGCGGCCGATGGCCGGGGCATGCTCGTCGCCCAGGGCGCCGACGCACTGGAGCGCTGGTTTCCCGGCCAGCGAGCCCCGGTGGAGGTGATGCGCGCAGCGGTCGATGCCAGCCTTCGCTGAGGCGCTCGCGGGAGTCGAGCGGTGGCTGTTGCCCTCGGCCTGCCTCCTGTGCGATGCGCCGGTGCCCACCCGCCAGGGCGATGCGCTGGTCTGCGAGCTCTGCCGCAGCCGGTGGCAGCCGGTGGCGGGCCCGCTCTGCGAGCGCTGCGGCCAGCCGGCGTTCGGCGACCTCGAGTGCCGGCTCTGTGCGGGTTGGCCGGACGGACTCGATCGCGTCCGGAGCGCCGTCTGGCTCCGGGGCGGCGCCCGCGAGGCGGTGCACCGCCTCAAGTACGAAGGCTGGTGGCGGATCGCCTGGTCGCTCGCGGCCCCGATGCAGACTCTCGCTCCATTGACCGGGCGGGTATGCTTGATACCGGTCCCGCTCGGCCCCCGCCGGCTCCGGAGCCGGGGCTACAATCAGAGCGAGCGGATCGCGGCTGCCCTGGGAGAGCTGACCGGCTACGCGGTGCGGAGCGGCGGCCTGGCCCGGCGGCGGGAAACGCGCACCCAGACGGCGCTCACGCCCGAGGGCCGGCAGGCGAACGTGGCCGGCGCCTTCGAGGCACGTGGCGTGGCGGGCGTCGCGTGCGTCCTGGTGGACGACGTCTTCACCACCGGCGCGACGCTTGCCGCGGCGGCGGCCGCGCTCCGCTCGGCGGGCGCGGCGCGGGTGGAGGCGGTCACGTTCGCCCGGGCGGAGCCGCCCGTATCGCTGGCGTAGGGAACCCAACGACGGAGAGACGATGGCAATTCGAGTTGGCATCAACGGTTTCGGCCGGATCGGCCGCAACGTCGTCCGCGCGGCCCAGGCGATGGGCGCCAAGGAGATCGACTTCGTCGCGGTCAACGACATCACCGACACGGGCACCCTCGCCCACCTGCTGAAGTACGACTCGGTGCATGGCCGCTTCCCGGCCGACGTCGCGGCGGAGAAGGACGCTATCGTCGTGGGCGGTGACGCCATGCGCGTGCTCTCCGAGCGGGACCCGGCCAAGTTGCCATGGAAGGAGCTCGGCGTGGACGTCGTGCTCGAGTCCACCGGCCGCTTCACCGACCGGGACCAGGCCGCGCTGCATCTGCAGGGCGGGGCCCGGAAGGTCATCATCTCGGCGCCGGCCAAGAAGGAAGATCTCACCGTCGTCTACGGCGTGAACCACGAGGCGTACGACAGCGGCAAGCACCACATCCTCTCCAATGCGAGCTGCACCACCAACTGTCTGGTGCCGGTGGTGAAGGTCATCCTCGATCGCTTCGGCTTCGTCAACGGGTTCATGACGACCGTGCACAGCTACACCAACGACCAGCAGATCCTCGACCTGCCCCACAAGGATCTGCGCCGCGCGCGGGCGGCGGCCCTCTCCATCATCCCCACGACCACCGGCGCCGCCAAGGCCACCTCGCTCGTGCTGCCGCAGGTGAAGGGCAAGATCGACGGGGTCTCGCTCCGGGTGCCGACACCCGACGTCTCGGTCGTGGCGCTCACCTGCACGGTGGAGAAGGCGACCTCCGCGGACGAGGTGAACACGGCCTTTCGCGAGGCCGCCCGCTCGGGGCCGCTCAAGGGCATCCTGGCCGTGAGCGAGGAGCCCCTGGTGTCCGTGGACTACATCGGCTCGCTCCAGTCGAGCACCATCGACGCGCTGTCGACCAACGTGGTCGCCGGCACGCTCGTCAACGTGACGAGCTGGTACGACAACGAGATGGGTTACTCCGCCCGCTGCGTGGACCTGCTGCGCTACGTGGGCCAGCGCCTGTGAAGCGCACGCTCGACTCGCTCGACCCGGCGGCCATCGACGGCAGGCGGGCGCTGGTCCGGGTGGACTTCAACTGCCCCGTGAAGGACGGCGCCGTCACCGACAACACCCGGATCCGGGCGGCGCTCCCCACCATCAAGTACCTGCGCGACCGCGGTGCCCGCGTGGTGCTGCTGTCGCATCTGGGCCGGCCCAAGGGCGGGCCGGACCCCAAGTACTCGATGCAGCCGGTCGTGCGCGAGCTCGAGCGGCTGCTCGGCGCCCCCGTGACGTTCCTGCCCGATCCGACATCCGAGGACGCGGTGACCGCTACCCGGCGACTGCCGCGCGGCGGAGTGGCGGTGGGCGAGAATACGCGCTTCTACCTTGGTGAGGAGCAGAACGACCGGACCCTCGCCGAGCGCTTCGCCGCGCTCGGCGATTTCTACGTGAACGATGCCTTCGGCTCGGCCCACCGGGCGCACGCGAGCACCGAGGCGGTCGCGCGACTGTTGAAGCCCGCCGTGTCGGGATTCCTGATGCAGCAGGAGCTCCGCTATCTCGGCGAGGCGCTGCACCAGCCGAAGCGGCCGTTCGTCGCCGTGCTCGGCGGGGCCAAGATCAGCGGCAAGATCGACTTGATCGAGGCGCTGCTCCCCAAGGTGGACGCCATCCTGCTCGGCGGCGCGATGGCCTGCACCTTCTTCCGCGCGATGGGGCTCGAGACCGGCACGTCGCTGGTCGAGGAGGACCGGCTCGACCTCGCTCGACAGCTCATGGCGAAGGCGGGGAGCAAGCTGGTGCTTCCCGGCGGGGCGGTGATCGCACGGAAGCTGGAGGCCGGCGCGGAGACCCGGGCGGTCGCACGCGACGCCGTGCCGGCGGGCTGGGCGGTCTTCGACATCGATCCCGCCACTGAGCGCGATTTCGCCGGCCGGATCGCCGGCGCGGGTACGGTGGTCTGGAACGGGCCGATGGGCGTGTTCGAGACGCCGCCGTTCGACCACGGTACCCTGGCGGTGGCGCGCGCCATGGCCGAGGCCACGGGGAAGGGAGCCATCACCGTCATCGGCGGCGGAGACTCCGCCGCCGCGGTGGCGCAGGCAGGGCTCGCCGACCGGATCACCCATGTCTCCACGGGCGGCGGCGCGTCGCTCGAGTTCCTCGAGGGCAAGGAGCTGCCGGGCGTCGCGGCGCTCGACGACGCCTGACATGAGCCGTCCCCTGATCTACGCCGCCAACTGGAAGATGAACCACGCCCCACAGGCGGCGCGGGAGTTCATGGCGCGCTTCCTGGCCGTGACGGCGCCGGTGCCCGAGCGGAGCCTGTGGTTCTTTCCCTCCGCCGTGTCCCTGGCGCCGGTCGCGGACGCCGCGGCCGGACGGCCCGACATCCACGTCGGGGCGCAGAACGTCCACTGGGAGCCGAAAGGGGCGTTCACCGGCGAGGTCTCGATCCCGATGGTGCGGGAGGCCGGTGCGCGGGTGGTGCTCATCGGCCATTCGGAGCGTCGGCACCTGTTCGGCGAGACCGACGAGCAGGTGGCGCGGAAGTCGGTCGCCGTGCTCAAGGCCGGGCTCCAGCCGCTGGCCTGCCTCGGCGAGACGCTGGCTGAGCGCGAAGGTGGCCGCACCGAGCACGTGATCCTCCGCCAGCTCGAGCCGCTGCTCGACAAGGTGGCGCCGGCGGACTGGGCGCGCCTCGTGCTGGCCTACGAGCCGGTCTGGGCCATCGGGACGGGACGGAACGCCACGCCCGACGACGCGGCCCAGGTGCACGAGCTCATCCGGTTCACGGTCGGCCGCCGGGGCGTGCCGGGCCGGGTGCCGATCCTCTATGGCGGGAGCGTCAACGCGGGCAACGTGCTGGCGTTGCTGGCCCGGCCCGAGCTCGACGGCGTACTGGTGGGCGGGGCGAGCCTCGAGGCGGACGGCTGGGCCGAGCTGGT
>DASSYY010000080.1:0-8185 GCA_035703025.1 Gemmatimonadales bacterium
CGGCGCAACGGTGTTCGGCTACGACTACGCCCGCTTCGAGCCGCGCCGGGCGATCGAGACGCTCGCGCGCTGCGGCATCACCACCCTCTGCGCCCCGCCCACGGTCTGGCGCATGCTCGTCGGGGTGGAGCTCGGCTCCCGTCCGCCCGCGCTGCGCGAGGTCGTAGGCGCGGGCGAGCCGCTCAACCCCGAGGTGATCGAGCGCGTGCGCCGCGCCTGGGGCCTCACCATCCGCGACGGCTACGGGCAGACCGAGACCACCGCCCAGGTCGCCAACACGCCGGGACAGCCGGTCAAGCCGGGCTCCATGGGACGACCACTGCCGGGCTATCGCGTCGCGCTGCTGGACGAGGCCGGGGCCGAGGCCGACGAGGGCGAGATCGCGCTGCCGCTCGACCCGCCGCCGCTCGGGCTGATGGAAGGGTATCTGGACGATGCGTCGCGCTCGGCCGACGCATTCCGGGGCGGCTACTACCACACCGGCGACGTCGCCCGGCGGGACGCCGACGGGTACATCACCTACGTGGGACGGGCCGACGACGTCTTCAAGAGCTCCGACTACCGGATCAGCCCGTTCGAGCTCGAGAGCGCCCTGATCGAGCACCCGCACATCGCCGAGGCGGCCGTGGTGCCGAGCCCGGATCCGGTGCGGCTGAGCGTGCCAAAGGCGTTCGTGGCGCTGCGGGGCGACGTGATCGCGTCGCGCGAGGTGGCGCTGGGACTGTTCCGCTTCGTGGGAGACCGGCTGCCGCGCTACAAGCGGGTCCGGTGCATCGAGTTCTCGGAGCTGCCGAAGACCATCTCCGGGAAGATCCGGCGGGTCGAGCTGCGCGTGCTCGAGGCCGGCCGGCGGCAGGCCGGCGTGCGGGTGGAGCTCGAGTTCTGGGAGGAGGATTTTCCGGAGCTTCGGGTCGGCCCTAGAGCTGAAACGCCTCCTTGACGCCGCTCAGCACGAACTGCACGGCCAGCGCGGCGAGAATGAGACCCATGATCCGGGTCACGACCCGGATGCCGGTCTTGCCGATTCGCCGGAGCAGCGGCTCGCCGATCCTGAGCGCGACGTACGACGCCACGCCCGTGAGGATGATCGCGAGGTAGACGACGATCGTCTGCCCCGCGCCGCGCGCCTGGCCGGAGATGACGATCACGGTCGAGATCGCCCCCGGCCCGGCCAGCATGGGGATGGCGAGCGGGGTCAGCGCCACGTCCTCCTTCGCGCGTCCCTCCGCAACCTCGTCGCGCCCCTCCTGCGTCCGCCGCTCGCCGTGCAGCATGTCCAGCGCCACGAACCAGAGGATGAGTCCGCCGGCCGTGCGGAAGGCCGGCAGGGTGATGCCCAGCACCGAGAAGAGCGCGGTGCCCGTCGCCGCGAACGCGACCAGCAGCAGCACCATCGCGACGCACGCGCGCCAGGCGGTCCGCCGCCGCTCGGCCGCCGTCTCGTCCTGCGTGATGACGAGGTAGGTCGGAATGACGGCGATCGGGTCGACGATGAACAGCACCGACCCGAGCGTCACCAGCGCGAAGCGGAGCAGGTCGCTCATCGGCGTGCGGCCGGTGCGGCCGGTGCGAGCGCCGTGTCCTTGAGCCGCTGCGCCTCCCGCTCGGTCTCCAGCCGCACGAGGCGCTCGAGGCGCCGGCGGAACTCCCCCCCGAAGTAGTCGGGAATCGCTTCCGGCAGGCCCAGCTCCCCCGGCTCACCGGTCCAGGTGAGTTGCGCGGCGAACGGCTCCAGCGACTGCCGCACGGCCGCGAGCGCGAGCTGCAGGGCCTGGACGCCGTCCTCGCCTATGGCGCGCCCGGTCCGCACGCGTCCGATGCCGCGGATCCGGTGGACACACATCCACTCGCCGGACCGGCGCCGGACGGGCGCATCCAACTCGATGAGCACCGGCCGTCCGCTCGGCACCAGCGTGAGCCGCCGGGTGGCGATCGCCGTCGTGGAGGCGGTGCCGAGGTCCATCTAGCGCGGCGCTCGGTAGCCGCTTCGCCGCGCGACGGAGTCCGGCAGCGCCGGGAAGACGTCGTCCGCCGTGCCGGGCTTGCCGTCGGGCCCGACCGCGAACAGGGCGTAGGTCCGGCCGTCGGGCGCGAGCCGATACTGGTACGTGTGGGGCATCGTGAAGACGCCGGCGGAATTGTCGCGAATGTTGACGAGCTTGAGTGAGAGCGGAAGCTGGGTGAAGACGATCAGCTGGCCGGGATAGCGCCCGGTCTCGCCGCGGTAATCCTCGAGCGCGCCGACCAGCCGGGCGAGGTCCCGGCTCGCGCTGGCGACGTTCGCGGCCGCGACCACGGGCGACCCCTGCATCCGCCAGGTGACGACGAAGATGCCCGCCATGTTGAGTAGCGCGCCCGCCCCGCCGATCAGCGCGGCGAGCATGGCCCGCGGCCGGGTCGACACCAGTCCCCAGGTGACTGCGGCCGCGCCGAGGAAGAGGCCGAGCGCGGGGATGAAGCCGCAGGCTGCGAGGACGAAGAGCGGCCAGCTCCGCTTGGTTCGGGGTCCGCCCGCGGCGATCATCGGTCGAGGATACCACCGGAGTCACGCTCGGGCCACGCCCGCATGCGATCATTCCCTCGCGGTTCACCTTCACCATCGCCGAGGGCACCATGTTCCGGACAGCTAACCTCTTTCGCCGCTTCGCCTTCCTTGTCACGCTCCTGACCGGGTCGCAGGTCCCGGCCTTGGCCGCCCAGGAGGCGCCGGGCCGGCCGTGGACCCTCACGGCGTCGATGACCGGGCTCAGGACCGGCGGGTTGGCGGGCGTGGTGTACGGGCCGGAGCTCGGCATCCGCCGCGACTTCGGCCCCCGGTGGGGCGTGCAGCTCCGGGCGTCGCTCCCCGTGATCGATACCGAGCAATACGCCGACGACGGCGCGGCCGCGCTCGACCTGGGTCCCACGCTGACCTTCAGGACGGAGAAGACGGAGCTCGGCCTCTCGGCCGGCGCTACGGCATTTCTCGTGGGCGATCGAGGCGAGCTGGTCGACGGCGGGATCGGCGGGTTCTTCGGCGGGCATGCGACGCGCTGGCTCGGCCGGAGCGTCGGGGCGACCGCGGGCGCGAACGTGCGGGTGTCGGGTGGGGGAGACGCGTACCCGAGCCTGAGCCTGGGGCTCGCGGTGCGGTTCTGAAGTCATGCAGGTTCGTCATCCCTGGCTGCGCTCAACCTCCGAGCGCCGCCACCTGCTCCCGCAGCACCCGCAGCGCCAGGTCGATGGTCCGCCGGTGCGTGCGGAAGGCCAGCGCCGCCATCCGCAGCGTGAACCGGCCGTCGAGCAGCGTCGACGAGAGGAACACCCGCCCGTCCCGCCGCACGCCGTCCACGATGGCCTGGTTGAGGCGGTCCACCTCCGCCGGACTCGCACCCGGCGGCGCCCACCGATAGGTCACGATCGACAGCTCGGGTGACGGCCCCACCTCGAAACCGAGCGCCTGCACCTCCTCGTAGAAGTACCGGGCCAGCAGCAGCTTCTCCTCGAGAGCGGCGCGGAACGGCCCGGTGCCCACCAGCATCAGCGGCAGCCACATGCGGAGCGCCCGGAAGTGCTTCGACAGCTCGGCCGAGAGGTCGGCGGGCGAGGTCTCGCCCGGCTGGCGCTCGGCGTCCTGCATGTAGGCGCCCTCGTAGTCGTGCGCCGCGGCCAGACGCTGCGCGTCCCGCACGACCACGATGCCCGCGCCGTACGGCAGGAAGAGGCTCTTGTGGGGATCGAGAATCACGGAGTCGGAGCGCTCGATGCCCCGGAGCGCCTGGCGGCCGTGCTCGGTCAGCAGGAAGAAGCCTCCGTAGGCCGCATCCACGTGGAACCAGCACCGCTCGCGCTCGGCGATCGTCGCGATCGCGTCGAGCGGATCCACCGCGCCCGTATCCGTCGTGCCCGCCGCGGCGATCACGAGCCAGGGCCGGAGCCCGGCTGCGCGGTCGGCCGCGATGCACTCGGCCAGCGCCTCGGGCCGCATGCGGAACCGGTCGTCCATCGCCACGCGGCGGACCGGCGCCTCGCCCAGCCCCGCGATCCGAAGGGCCTTCTCGATGCAGTGGTGCGCCTGGCTGGTCAGGTAGACCACGGCGGTTGCGTAGTCGGCGCCCTTGAGGCCGTGCGCCTCGCGCGCGGCGACCATCGCGGCCAGCGTGGCGACGCTGCCGCCGGACGCGATGTTGCCGCCCGCGGCCGGCGGATAGCCCACGAGATCGGCGACCCAGCGAACCAGCAGGTGCTCCATCCTCACCGCGCCCGGGCCGGTGAAGAAGATGCCCGCGTACTTGTTGCTCACCGCGGCCAGGAAGTCGCCCAGCGCGGCGTGGTAGAGGCCGCCGCCGGGGATGTACGCCAGATGGCCGGGGGACGCGGGATTGCCGCCGGGCCGGATCACGTCGCGCTCGAGCCCGGCGATCACCTCGCCGAGCGCGCGGCCCTGCTCGAGAATGGGCAGGTCGAGGACGCCGCGGTCCCGGATCCCCGCTTCGTCGTAGGCCTTGAGCGTGTCGATCCGCCGGAGGAAGCGCTCGGACGATGCCACCGCCGCATCGCGCAGCCGGCGGCGCCGGCTCGCGCCGGGCTCCAGCGGCCGCGCCGCGCGCTCGAGCTGGCGCAGACGGTCGAGCAGCGCGCGGCGGGCCGCGTCGAGTGCCTGAGGAGGGGTCGGGGAACGTCCCATTGGGGAGTCGAAGTTAATCGAAGCCGGCCATCGCGCACCGGAGGAACTCATGTCGTGGCTCGTTCGACGCGCGTGCTCCCGCCGTGCCGCCATCACCAGCGTGGTGCTCTCCACCTGGGCCACGAGCGCCTGCACGCACTGGAAGGTCCAGGACGCCCTCCCTGAGCAGGTGGTCGGAGAGAAGCATCCGTACGAGGTGCGGGTGACGCGAGACGACGGCAGCCGGATCGTCCTCCGCCGGCCGGAGATCGTCGGCGACACGCTGTACGGCGCGGCGCGCGGCAGCCGGGCCGGTGCGGCGGCCCCGCGTCCTGGCGTGCCTCTGGCCGACGTCAGCGAGGTCGCCGTGCGGCGCGTCGATGTCCTCGGCAGCGCGGCGCTGGGCCTCGGAACGGCGGCACTGGCCGGCGTGGTGGCCCTCGGCCTCGTCTGGTCCAGTCGCGCGGACTGAGCCCCTCCGAGCTTGCCCCCGCCGTCCGCCACTCCTAGAATTGGCCCGCCGCCGCCCCCCTCGGCGGGCGACGCGTCTTCCACAACGAGGCCCCACGTGCTCTTCGCCGCCGTGCTCCCCGCCCTGCTCCTCGCGTTGCAGCAGCCGGCCCCGGGCCAGCTTGCGCCTTCGCCGGTGGTGCGCATCGAGGTCCAGCCCGCCTCCCGTGCCATCACGGCGGGCGACTCGGTCCGGCTCATGGTCAGGGCGCTGGACGCGAGTGGCGCCCCGGTGCCCGGTGCCGTGCTCAACGTCCAGCTCCGCGGCGGCTCGGGCGAGGGCGCGCTCGACCCGCGGAGCGGGTGGCTGGTGGCGAGCTCGGTGGGCAAGTTCCCGCTCGCGTTGAGCGCGATGGTGCCGGGGAGCCGGCCCTTCATCGATACCACCTCCGCCGAGTTCCGCGGTGTCCCGGGACCGGCGGTGCGGCTGGAGCTCGCGCCCGCCTCGGCGACGATCCTGGAAGGCCAGTCGCTTCGGCTGGGCGCGCTGCCCTACTCCAAGGCGAACGACCGCACGCCCGACTCGGTGCGCTGGCAGTCGAGCCGTCCGAAGACCGTGGCGGTCGACGGCGACGGCACGATCACCGGCCTCGCGCCCGGCCGCGCCACGCTCACGGCATCGGTCCGCGGCGCCTCGGCGTCGCTCGACGTGCGGGTGCTGCCGGCCGCTGGAGTCGCGAAGCTGGCGCTCACGCCGGCGAAGCCGTCGGTTCGCCAGGGCGACGTGATCGCCTTTGCCGCGGAGGGGCGCGACGCGGCGGGCCATCCGGTGGCGGGACTCCGGCCGAGCTGGAGCTTCGCGCCGGGCGACGGCCAGCTCGACGGCGACGGCCGCTTCGTGGCGTACCGCCCCGGGATCTACACCGTGACCGCCTCGCTCGGCCGGCGCTCCGCCAGCACCACGGTCACCGTGCAGGAGCGAGACGTCCGGCGCCCGGTCACCGTCGTCGGCCGGCTGCCGCGGACCGGCTTCTCCACGAGCGAGGTCTGGATCCACCCCAACGGCAAGGTGGCCTATCTCGGCACCCACCAGGGCGGCGACCGGGTCTACGCCATCGACATCTCCGATCCGGCGAAGCCGGTGGTGGTCGATTCGATCATGGCGAATACCCGGCTCGTGAACGACATGCAGACCACCGCCGACGGCAGCGTCATGGTCTTCACCCGCGAGGGGGCCTCGGACCGGAAGAACGGCATCGTCATCGCCGACACCCGCGATCCCCTGCACCCGAAGGAGATCTCCCAGTTTACCGACGGGGTCGCCGCGGGCGTCCACTCGGTCTACATCTACGAGCACCCGCAGTACGGCCGGTACGTCTTCATCACCAACGACGGCACCGGCGCCATCGACATCGTCAACATCTCCGATCCCGCGCACCCGACCCGCGCCGGCGAGTGGCATACCGACCGGCCCGACGCCGCGCGCTACGTCCACGACCTCGACATCCTCGACGGCCTGCTCTACGCCAGCTACTGGAACGACGGACTGGTCATTCTCGACATCGGGAACGGCAAGTGGGGCGGCCGCCCGGACAAGCCGGTGCTGGTCTCCCAGTTCAAGTACGATCTCGACTCGCTCTACCAGGACGTGGAGGACGTGTCGCGGCCGGGCTTCGACCGCGGCACCCATACCGCCTGGCGGCAGCGCGGCGGCAAGTACGTCTTCATCGCCGACGAGGTCTACCGCAACGGCGACATCAAAGGCGCCAGGGACGCCTCGGCCAGCCGGATGTACGGCACGCTGCAGGTGGTGGACGTGAGCGACATCGAGCACCCGAAGTCGGTCGCGTGGTACACACCCGAAGGCGGCGGCGTGCACAACGTCTGGCAGGTGGCGGACACGCTCTACCTCGGCGCCTACGACGCGGGCTTCCACGTGTTCGACGTCTCCGGCGAGCTCAAGGGCGATCTCCGCGCGCAGCATCGCGAGATCGCGTCGCTCAATACGGCCGACATGGGGGGCATCGTCCCCAACGCCGCGTTCGACTGGGGCGTGGTGGTGAATCCCAAGGACGGCCTCGCGTACGTGAACGACTTCAACAACGGACTGTGGGTCGTCCGGGTCGACCCGAAGCGGTCGAAGACGCCGCTGACGCCATGAGGCGCGGCTCCGCGAGACTCCGGCCCCGGCGTGGCGCCGCCCGCCTGGGCCTCTCGGGGGGAGTGGCGCTGTCCGGCACACTGGCGCTGCTTGCGGGGGCCTGTGCCTCGACCGGCCACGCCGCCGCCGCGACGCCCGACCTGCCCGCGCCCGCCGCCGACTCCGCGAGTCGCGGCGCCCCCGACCGCGACTATCTGGTCTTCGTGGCGAGCGAAGGCAACGACCGCATCTCGCTGGTGCGCTACGGCCCTCATGGGATCGCGGTGGAGCGCGAGCAGAAGATCGGCACCAACCCGACCGAGCTGGTCGGCCCGCACGGGCTCTACGTCTCGCCCGACGGCCGCTGGCTCTACGTCTCCACCGCGCACGGCACGCCCAACGGCGCGCTCTGGAAGTTCTCCACCGAGACCGGGGAGCAGGCCGGCCGCGTGCAGCTCGGCCGCTTCCCGGCCACGCTGCAGGTGGCGCCCGGCGGCCACTATGCCTGGGTGGTGAACTTCAATCTGTACGGCGCGATGGTGCCGTCCTCGGTGTCGGTGGTCTACACCGACGACATGGTCGAGGTGCGCCGCATCCCCACCTGCGTCATGCCGCACGGATCTCGGCTCTCGCCCGACGGACGCCGCCAGTACTCCGCCTGCATGATGAACGACGAGCTGGTCGAGATCGACGCCGACAGCATGGCCGTCGCCCGCCGGTTCTATCTGAAGCCGGGCGCGGAGCACGCCCTGAACGGCCCCGTCGGCGGCGCCACTGGGCACGACGTCCACGACATGGCGCCGCCCAAACCGGGCGATGTCGGCTGCTCGCCGACCTGGGCCCAGCCATCCACCGACGGCCGCACACTCTGGGTGGCGTGCAACAAGGCGAACGACATCGCGGAGATCGACCTCGGGTCGTGGACGCTGCGCCGCCGGATCCCGGCCGGC
>DASSYY010000261.1:0-2091 GCA_035703025.1 Gemmatimonadales bacterium
CCTCGGCGATCGCTACCGGCTCGATCGGGAGCTGGGGCGCGGCGGCATGGCCACCGTCTACCTTGGGCAGGACCTCCGCCATGACCGCCCGGTGGCGCTCAAGGTGCTCCATCTCGAGCTGGCCGCCTCGCTCGGCCCCGAGCGGTTCCAGCGCGAGATCCGGATGGCCGCCCGGCTGCAGCACCCGAACATTCTCTCGGTCCACGACTCGGGCGACGTGCCCGGCGACGCCAACCGGGCGGCGATCCTCTGGTTCGCGATGCCGTTCATCGAAGGGGAATCGCTGCGCGACCGGCTGGCCCGCGAGACCCAGCTCCCGCTCGACGATGCGATCCAGATCGCGCGCGAGGTGGCCGACGCCCTGGAGTACGCCCACCAGCACGGGGTGATCCACCGGGACATCAAGCCGGAGAACATCCTGCTCAGCACCGGCCATGCGCTGGTGGCCGACTTCGGGATCGCCCGCGCGCTCTCGGAGAGCAGCGACAGCAAGATCACCCAGACGGGCACCACGGTCGGCACGCCGGCCTACATGAGCCCCGAGCAGGCGGCAGGCGAGCGCCAGCTCGACGCCCGGACCGACGTGTACTCGCTGGGCTGCGTGGTGTGGGAGATGATCGCCGGCGAGCCGGTGTTCACCGGGCCGACGGCGCAGGCCGTGCTCATGCGGCGCTTCAGCGAGACGCCGCGCCCGCTCCGGGAGGTTCGGGAGACCGTGCCCGAGGGGATCGAGCGCGCGGTCGCGAAGGCGCTCGCCAAGTCACCAGCGGACCGGTTCGCCAGCGCGGGAGAGTTCGGGAAGGCGCTCCGCGAGGGGTTCCGCGCGGGGCCCGCCACCGACCCGACGCGCACCGTCGTCTCGTCGCCCGTTGCCGGCGCAACGGCGGCAAGCCCGCCAGCTCGGCGCTCCACGCACCGATTCCGGGTCACCGCCGCGCTCAGCGTCGGCTTCCTGCTGGGACTGGGCGTGCTGTTCGGCTGGGTCCGCTCGCATCGAAGCACCGACGACTCCGACGCCGGCGGCAGTCGGCGCCTGGCCGTGCTGCCGTTCGAGAACCTGGGCAGCCACGAGGACGACTACTTCGCCGACGGGGTGACGGACGAGATCCGCGGCAAGCTGGCCGGCCTTCCTGGGCTCCAGGTGACCGCCCGGAGCAGCTCCAGCCAGTACAAGCGGACCGAGAAGTCGCCGGCCGAGATCGGGCGGGAGCTGGGGGTGGACTATCTCCTCACCGGCACCGTGCGGTGGGAGAAGGGGGCGGGCGGGAATCGGGTGCGGGTGAGTCCGGAGCTGATCCGCGTGGCCACCGGCTCGAGCCGCTGGCAGCAGCCGTTCGACGCGGCGCTGTCGGACGTGTTCCAGGTGCAGGCGGACATCGCCGGCCGGGTGGCGGAAGCGCTCAACCTCGCGCTCGAGGCGCCGAAGCAGGAGCAGCTCGCCGAGCGGCCCACCACCAGCCTGGCGGCTTACGACGCTTTCCTCAAGGGCGAGGAGGCCGCGCAGGGGATCTGGGGCATAGGCCCCGGCGAGCTGCGTAACGCCGCGGAGCACTTCGAGAAGGCGGTGGCGCTCGACTCCAGCTTTGCGCTCGCCTGGGCCCAGCTTTCCCGGGTGCTCTCGTACGTCTATTTCATCGGCACGCCCAACCCGGCCGACGCGGGCCGGGCCAGCTTCGCCGCCGACCGCGCCGTGGCGCTCGCGCCCTCCCGCCCCGCCGGCCGGCTCGCCCGGGGCGACTACCAGCGCAACATCGCCAACGATAACGCGGCGGCATTGACGGAGTACACCGAGGGTCTGCGGGCCGCGCCGAACGACCCCGACCTCCTGACGGGCGCAGCGCTGGCCGCGCAGAGCCTGGGCCGGTGGGACGAGTCGATGGCCCAGCTGAAGCGCACGCTGGCGCTCGATCCGCGGTCGGTCACGACGGCCCGCCGGCTGGCGTTCACCCTCCTGTGGATGCGCCGGTATCCCGAAGCGCTGGCGGCGAGCGACCAGGCGCTCGGCCTCGGCCCCTCCCACCTGCAGGCCCGATCCACCAGGGCAATGATCTACCTGGCCCAGGGCAATCTGGAGGGGGCGCGTCAGGTCGT
>DASSYY010000154.1:0-6867 GCA_035703025.1 Gemmatimonadales bacterium
GGCGTCCCGCGCCCCGTAGCGTTCCCGCATGTGGCGGGCCCAGATGCGGCGGGCGGCGCGGAGCTTGGCGATCTCCTCGAAGAAATCGTTGTGCACGTCCCAGAAGAACGAGAGCCGGGGCGCGAACAGATCGACGGCGAGACCGCGGGCCAGCCCGTGCTCCACGTAGCAGAAGCCGTTGGCCAGCGTGAACGCGAGCTCCTGCGCCGCGGTGGCGCCGGCCTCCCGGATGTGGTAGCCGGAGATCGAGATCGTGTTCCACTTCGGGGTGTGCTCCGCGGCCCACTCGAACAGGTCCACGATGATCTTGAGCGCGGGCTCCGCCGGAAAGATCCAGGCGTGCTGCGCCATGTACTCCTTGAGGATGTCGTTCTGAATCGTCCCCTGGAGCTGGGCGATCGGCACGCCCTGGCGCTCGGCGGCGGCGACGTAGAAGCAGAACAGGAGCGCCGCCGGCCCGTTGATGGTCATCGAGGTGGAGACCTGGTCCAGCGGAATCCCGTCGAACAGGGTCTCCATGTCCGCCAGGCTGGAGATGGCGACGCCGCACTTGCCCACCTCACCCTCCGACCGCGGGTGGTCGGAGTCGTAGCCCATCAGCGTCGGAAAGTCGAACGCCACCGAGAGCCCGGTCTGGCCGCGCTCGAGCAGGAACTTGTACCGCTCGTTGGTGTCGTCGGCGGTCCCGAACCCGGCGAACTGGCGCATGGTCCAGAGCCGGCCCCGGTACATCGTCGGGTGGATGCCGCGGGTGAAGGGAAACTCCCCCGGCAATCCGCTGGCGGCCTGCACATCCGGCTGTAGGTCGAGGGGGGTGTAGACCGGCTCGACCGACCGGCCCGAGACCGAGGTGAAGTCGCTGTCCGTCCGCGTGGGGAGCGCCGAGGCGGTGGCCCGCCAGACCGCCAGCTCCGCCCGGAGTCGCGCCAGCTCGCGCTCCTGCTCGGCCAGGCGGCGAGCGATATCCGCCTCGTGTTCGGTGCTCCACGTGGTCATATGCGCTCGCCCTGTTTGAGGCCTTCCAGCACCTCGGTGGCCACCTCGTACGGGCTCACCCGCCCCGCCGCGATCTCGTCCAGCCGCTCGGCGATCCGCTCGTCGGCCCGGGTCTCGTCCCAGATCCACCGCCGGGTGGCCCGCTCCACCACCTCGCGGGTCCGCTCGAGCAGGCGCCGGCGACGCCGGGCCTCGAGGGTCCCGCTCGCGGCGAGCCATGCGTGGTGACGGTCGAGGGCGTCGATCAGCTCCGGCACGCCCTCTCCCTTGGCGGCGACGGTGAGGAGCACCGTCGGGTCCCACGCCGGGCGGTCGGTGGCTTCCGAAGTGTCCGACCGCCTGACCGCCTGCCCGCCCGACCGTCCGCCGTGATGCGCCGCCATGGTCCGGAAGGCGTTCCCCCGGCGGATGCCGAGGGTGACCTCGATCTCCTGGCGCAGCTTCTCCGCGCCGCCCCGGTCCGCCTTGTTGACCACGAACAGGTCGGCGATCTCCATCACGCCCGACTTGAGCGTCTGGATCCCGTCACCCGATTCGGGCACGAGCACGAGCACGGTGGAGTCGGCCATGCGGGCGACGTCGAGCTCCGACTGTCCGACGCCGACGGTCTCGACCAGGATCCGGTCGAAGCCGGCCGCGTCGAGCAGATCGCAGACCTCGCGCGTCGTGGTCGCGAGCCCTCCGAGTGAGCCGCGGCTGCCCATGGAGCGGATGTAGACGCCCTGGTCCAGCGCCACGGACTCCATGCGGATGCGGTCGCCCAGCAGGGCGCCGCCGGTGAAGGGGCTGGTGGGATCCACGGCCACCACGGCCACGCGAAGCCCGGCCTGGCGATAGGCGCCGATCAGGCGCTCGACGAGGGTGGACTTGCCGGCGCCGGGCGGGCCGGTGATGCCGATCCGGCGAGCCCGCCCGAGGAGCGGATGGACATCGGCAAGCAGGCGCTCGAAGCCGGCGCGCCCATTCTCGACCACCGAGATCGCGCGGGCCAGAGCCGCGGTATTGCCGGCCCGTAGTCCCGCGAGGAGGAGGTCGGGATCCATGGGCGGAAAGTTCGCCTGTGAGCGGAACGGAGGCAAGGCGAACTCGGGCGCAGGCGCGCGCGGTCAGGTCACTGGCCGAATCGGCGCCTTCACCGCAAATTATTGCAGGAATCCGGGGCAATCCCCGCCGCCATGGAGGCCTCCATGAGACCCACCCGGTACGTCCTGTACCTGCTCGCCGCCGTGGCCGCGAATGCCTGCGCCCGGCACCCGTTCTACGGGGCGCCGAGGAATCGTGCCGCGCCGCAGGCCGACAGGTCGCAGCGTCCCGAATCGCCGCTGCCGCCCATGCGACCCCACACGGTGGTGCCGTCCCTACCGCAGCCTGACAACCAGCCCCGCTCGCCCGACGCTCACGTTCCCAAGCGCCAGTTCGGCGGCCGAGGCGCCTAGGCGCCGGCGTCCGGGAGCTCGTCCCCGTTCTCGTCGACGTGGAGCTCCTTCTTGGCCGCCCAGTTGATGACGAAGACCAGCACCACCCCCACCACCACCGCACCCAGGAGCCAGAGCTCCAGCCGGCGGACCTTCCCCAACAGCACCGTCGCGCTTCCACTCACCGCGTAGCCCAGACCGGTGAAGACCAGGGACCCCAGCACGCAGCCGATCGCGTCCAGCAGCAGGAACCGCGGCAGCGACATGCCGTGGAGGCCCCAGAACACCATGCTCGCCGCTTTCGTCCCGTAGACGAATCGCGAGGCGATCAGCTCGGCCGCGCCGAGCCGCCGGGCCAGTCGCTCGATCCGGTGGCCCACCCGGCGGTAGACCCTGCCGGCACGGAACCGGGGCCCGCGCACGCGGCCCAGGCCGTACCAGGCGAGGTCGCCCAGGTAGCCGCCCACCGTGCTCACGGCCAGGGCCATCGGGTACGGGAAGTAGCCGAGATGGGCGGCCACACCCGCCAGGATCAGGGTGAGGTCGCCCTCGACCGCCGCGCCGACGAAGACCGCGGCGAGGCCGTAGTGCATGATGAGCTGTTCGAGCTGCACGCCGATCAGCCGGGCGGCCGGGGATGCCGGCGCCGGTCCTCCCGCGCGACCGTCGGGACGGCGAAGGCGGGAGCGGACACGGGCGCCAGGCCGAGGTGGACCCGGGCGGCGTTGAGGGCGTCATCGATGTTGCCGACCAGATCGCCCTCGGGGAGCTCGTCCCCGAGCGCCGAACGCTGCAGCGCCACCATGGGCTGGGCGTGGACGTCGGAGAGAATCACCCTGGTGCCGGCGCCCCGGAAGCGAAGCACGACGTCGCGGAGGGCGTTGAGCCCGGTCGAGTCGATCGCCGGCACGTTGCGCATGCGGATGACCAGCACCTTGGGCGCCCGGCGGATGTCGGTGATGGTCTCCTTGAACTTCTCCGCGGCCCCGAAGAAGAACGGCCCGTTGATCTCGTAGACCTCGACGCCGGCCGGGACCTCCCGCCGCCGGAGTGAGTTGGGATCGCCTTCCTCGTCGTCGCCGGTCTCGTCGAATTCGCGCGCGAACATGCTGACGGTGCTGACCTCCGCCATCCGGCGCATGAAGAGGAACGCCGCCAGCACGATACCCACCTCTACGGCGACGGTGAGATCCACCAGCACGGTCAGGAAGAAGGTCGTGAGCAGGACGGCCAGGTCGCTCTTGGGCGCGCGGAACTCGGAGCGAAACGTCCGCCACTCGCTCATGTGATAGGAGACGATCACCAGGATCCCGGCCAGCGTCGCCATCGGGATCAAGGCGGCCCACCGCCCGAAGAACACCGTGATGACCAGGAGGGTCAGCGCGTGCACGATCCCGGCGACCGGCGTGCGGCCCCCGTTCTTCACGTTGGTGGCGGTTCGCGCGATCGCGCCGGTGGCCGGAATGCCGCCGAACAGCGGCGACGCGATGTTGGCGACACCTTGTGCCACGAGCTCCATGTTGGACCGGTGCTTGCCGCCGATCATGCCATCGGACACCACCGCCGACAGGAGCGACTCGATCCCGGCGAGCAGGGCGATGGTGAAGGCCGGTCCCACCAGCGCGGTGACGGTCGCGAACGAGACGCTGGGCAGCGACGGTCGAGGAAACCCCGCATCGATGGCGCCGAAGCGGCTCCCGATCGTCTCGACCGGCAAGGCGAGGAAATGGACCATCGCCGTCGTGACGAGCAGCGCCACGAACGGGCCGGGCACCCGGAAGTTGAATCGCGGCCACACCAGCAGGATGAGGAGCGTGATCCCGGCCACGAGCATGGCCGATGGATTGACGCTGTCCAGGTGCCGGGCGTAGTCCGCCCACTTGCCGAGGAAGTCCGCCGGCAGCGTCCCCATGTCGAGGCCGAACAGGTCCTTCACCTGCCCCGAGAAGATGATCAGCGCAATGCCGCTGGTGAACCCGGTGACCACCGGGAAGGGGATGAACTTGATGGCACCACCCAGCTTGGCGAGCCCGAACCCCACCAGGATCACCCCGCCCATCATCGTCGCCACCATCAGCCCATCCACCCCGTAGCGCTGGACGATGCCGTACACGATGACGACGAAGGCGCCCGTGGGCCCGCCGATCTGGACCCGCGAGCCGCCGAGCGCGGAGATCAGGAACCCGGCGATCACGGCCGTATAGAGTCCGCGATCGGGCGTGACGCCGCTGGCGATGGCAAAGGCGATCGCCAGCGGAAGCGCCACGATGCCCACGATGACGCCGGCCCCGAGATCGGCGACGAACTGCTGCCGATCGTACGACTTGAGGGTGGTGAGCAGTTTGGGCACGAGCACGAGCGACTCCGGGTGACGTGGGCGGCCGGACAGAAGGTCAGCGAAGCAACGTGCCGGCGAGGGCGCCACCGGCCACGAGCCACGAGGAATTTACTCCAACCCGGAGCAGGAGCAGGCTCGCTCCGGCCAGGGCCCACAGCAAGGGCGTCGTGAGCGCGTGCCGCCCGAGGTCCCAGGTCACGACCGCCATCAACGCGACGGAGCCCGCGTTCACACCGTCGAGAACGGCCCGCGCGGGCGGGGACCGGCGGAGCCATGGAATCAGGGCGCCGCTCACGCCGACCAGCAGGAAGGCCGGCAGAAAGATGCCGGCCGTGGCCACGAGCCCGCCCGGCACGCCGTGCAGCAGATAGCCGATGAAGGTGGCGGTCGTGAAGACCGGACCGGGAGTGAGCTGCCCCGCCGCCACCGCGTCCAGCAGCTGCGTCTCGGTGAGCCAGCCCCCGCGCTCCACCAGCCCTCCTCGGAGAAACGACAGCAGCACGTAGCCGCTGCCGTAGAGCACTGCTCCGGTCTTGAAGAAGAAGAGGAAGAGCCAACCGAGCCCCGGCACCGCGCCGAGCGCGGGCACCGGCAGCATCGGCGCGAGCACCACGGCCGACGCGGACGCACCGCGCGTCCAGGAGGGGATCCTGACGGCGAGCACCAGGAGGCCGGCCGCCAGCAGGACCACCAGCTCGTGCACACCGAACGCCGCCAGCAGCAGGGCCAGGAGCCCGGCGGCGAGCGCGGGACCGGTTCGGAGAGCGGTCCGGGCGAAGCCCGCGAGCGCGGCCGCCACGACTGCCACCACGACCGGCTTGGCGCCGGTCCACGCTCCCAGCACGGCCGGCAACCGGCCGAACCGCACGTATGCCCAGGCGCAGCCGAGCACGAGCACCATCGGGGGCAGGATGAAGCAGGCGCCTGCGGCCAGCAGGCCCGCGGTGCCCGCCTGCCGCCGGCCGATGTGCAGCGCGAGTTCGGTGGAGTTGGGGCCCGGCAGGAGGTTCACGGCCCCGACCGCGTCGAGGAACTCGTCATCGCTCATCCATGCGCGCCGACGCACAACCTCGTCGCGCATGAGCGCGATGTGTGCGGCCGGTCCGCCGAAGCCCACGAGGCCCAGCTTGAAGAAGAGGCGCGCGACCTCCCGCACGCTCGTGGCGCTCGTCTCGATGACGACCTCGCAGGACAGAATGACCCGGGTGGCGCCGGAGCGCGGGACAGAACGTCTCCGCCGCCTCGACGAAGCCGTGAAATGTGCCGGGGAACCGCGCCTTTGACCATTGGCCGTGTTCTTGCCCCTCCATCCCGCATGCTGCGCCCGTGTGAGACCCGCATCCTGCGGCCGGGGCTAGATTCCAGCGATGAAGCGTCCTCGCTGGCTCTGGATCGTCGCGCTCGCGCTGGTCCTCGCGGCGCTGCACTACGCCGCCAAGTTTCCGTGGCTCGAGACCTGGGCCACCCTCGAGAACGCCGACTGGGCCCTGCTCGGCGCTGCCGGCGGGATCAACCTGCTGTCGCTCGCGGCCAAGGCCTGGGCCTGGCAGTTGCTGGTGCGCCCGTTCGGTCCGCTCACCTTCCGGACCGCCCAGTCCGCGACCTTCGCCGGTGCGGCGATCAACGCGATCGGCGTCGCGATGAGCGGTGAAGCGGGCCGGATCCATCTTGCGGCGGTGCGTGACGGGGTTCCCGTGAGCCTCGGCACACGGTCGGTCGTGGCCAGCCGGATCGTCGAGGCGGCCGCGCTCGGGATCTTCCTGATCGGGGTCGTCGCCGGCGTGACGTCGGAGCACGGCTGGCGCCTGCTCGGCGGGGGCATCGTCCTCATCGGCGGCGCCCTCGCGCTGCTCCGCTGGATCCCCTGGCTCCGGCCGGGGCGCGGCGAAGGCGCCGCGCCGGGCTGGAGCATCACCCAGCTCGCGGCACCGCTGGCGCTCAACGTGGGAGCGTGGGGACTGCAGTGGGCGACGTACCACTGGTCGATCGTGGCGACGGGCGCGAGCATCACCCCCGCCCTCTCGGTCCTCGCGCTGGTTCTCGCCAACGTCGGCGGCCTTCTCCGGCTCACCCCAGGCAACGTGGGCGTGGTGCAGGGCGCCGTCGTCCTCGGCCTCC